>CALCNF010000602.1 GCA_937897815.1 uncultured Pseudomonadota bacterium
CTACGCCATGATGTCGTGCGTCGTGGTGGGGATGATGGTACCGAACTCACCGGGGAACCTGGGTAGCTTCTGGTACTTCCTGCTCCTCCCGCTCCCGCTCTACGGGGTCTCCCCAGGGAACGTGCAGGCCATCGCCTTCGGGGTCATGGTCTGGTGGCTCCAGCTGTTGCAGCAGTCCCTCTTCGGCGTCTGGTTCGTCTTGCGGGGAGAGATCTCCTGGAACCTGATGCTGGAGGCGACCCACGAGCAGGATGAGTCGGCTTGATGCCGGGGCGAGTGGGCCCATCTCTGGCCGATACCGCGAACCGACGTTAGAACCCGTGGGGATGACACGCTTCGCACACATATCGGACCTTCACGTCCTTGAGCTTGAGGGAACCTCGCCGTCGCGTTTCCTGAACAAGCGAGCCACAGGAATGATCAACCTGGTGGGCCCCAGGCGCGGCCAGCACGCCATCGAGATCCTGGAGGCCCTGGTTGAGGACCTGAGGGATGAGGCGCTCGATCACGTCCTCGTTACGGGGGATCTGACGAACCTGGCGCTCGAGAGCGAGTTCACGCGGGCGAGAGGGCTACTGGAGCCCATCGCTCTGTATGAGCGGCTCTCCATCGTTCCGGGGAACCACGACGTCTACACGCGAGGGTCTGAGCGAGAGCAGCGCTTCGAGCGATACTTCGGTGACCTGATGTGGGCCCAGGGTACGGAAGCCGCCGACCAGGTATACCCCTGGTGTAAGGACGTCGATGGCGTCGCGGTCGTCGGGCTCTGCTCGGCGCGCCCTCGACTGCCTTTCATCGCGACCGGAGAGATCGGCGAAGACCAGCTGGAGCGGTTGGCCGCGCTCGCAGATGAGCACGACTTCGCGAGTCGGTTCACGATCGTGCTGGTCCACCACAATCTCCACGAGCGGACTACGCGAAAGAACCTGATGCACGGCCTTAACGACCGTCAGGCTCTCCTGGACCTGTGTGACGCCAAAGGGGTGAACCTGGTCCTCCACGGACACACCCATGTGGCGCACCGGTTCGAGCACGGCGACGTGCAGGTGATCGGTTGCGGTAGCTCGACCTGGAAGTCAGAGCACCCCGACCACGTAGCGCGATACAACATCTACCACGTGGATCAGGGTCGCTTGGCCGAGGTGGAGACGCGGATCTACAACCACGTCTCAGGCCGCTTTGAAGCTGGCGGGACCGGAGCACCGGAGCCCGCACACGTCTCGGCCGTCTAGGAGCCCGAGGGCTCCGTACGACCGACGAGCTTCTTCTAGCGGCGAGCCTGAGCGCGCGCCTGACGGCGAAGCGCCTTACGGAGACGACGCTCCGCCTCACGCTGCTTGCGCTTCTTGCACTCGGAGGGCTTCTCGTAGAAGCGACGCTTCTTCAGCTCTTTGTAGACGCCCTCATTGGCCATCTTACGCTTCAGCTGGTTGATCGCTCGATTGATGTTGTCGCCATCCACGCGGACCTCAAGAGGACCCTGGTAGGAACGACTGTTTTCACCGCCACGCATCACAAACTCACCTCGATTAGGTTTCGAAACCCGCGCATGGGCGCGAGAGGGCGGGAACGTAGCCGCCAAGCGGTGCGCTGTCAACGCTCTGTTTTCTTGCCCGAGGTGAGCGGGACCGTGAGACTTCAAGGGCTATGAGCGCGAGCACACATGCAATCGGGACAAAGGGCGGCCCATCCCGGGTCGTCGGTGGGACCTTTATGACCCGGCTGAAGGCCTATCATGAGGCGACCCGAGCGCCGCTGGGCGCGGCTTTGACCGTCCTTCCCCTCGCGCTGATCTACGGGCTTGGCCTCCTGGCTGCGGCGCCAGAGGCGCGCTCCGGTGTCGACGTCGTGAGCGGTTTTCTGCTGGAGCGCTTCGGGGTGGATGGCTACGTGGGCGTGCACCTCGGGATCGCGGCGATCGTGATCGGATACGCATGCTGGTACCACCGCAAGGCGATCGGTAAACACCTCCTGCTCACGGCTCCGGTGATCCTGGAGGCCACGCTCTACGGTCTCCTCATCGGGTCGCTGATCTTGCAGATCATGGAGGAGCAACATCTCTTGGGCCCGATCATGGTCCCGTCGGAGCTCCTGGACAAGGTGGTGGTAGCGGCCGGGGCCGGCCTCCACGAGGAGCTCCTCTTCCGCCTCCTCCTGATGCCGGGCGTCGCCTGGCTGATGATCCGAGGCCTCGCCATGCCGAAGCCCATGGCCTGGGGTGTGGCGATCGTGCTCTCCTCGCTCGCCTTCGCGGGCGCCCATCACCTGGCTGGTGAGCCGTACACGACCTTCGCGTTCGCGTACCGCAGCCTAGCCGGTGTGGTCTTCGCGAGCCTCTACCTCACTCGCGGGTTCGCCGTCGCCGCCTGGACGCACGCCGCGTACGATCTGCACGTGCTCTGCGGGATGACCTAAGGCACCCAAGCCTCAGGGGCTCGGCCACCTGAACCGGGGCGCTCGCCACCAAGCGAGCAGCGCCAGGGCGAGCAGGACCGAAGAGAGTGGGCTTCTTGTGCCCCCGCACCCCCCGTCTGAACCAGGGCCGCTGTTCACCGCGAGGTTCGTTCCGTCATCGGCGACGCACTCGCCTACGAGCGCGTTCCAGTAGGACCCTGAAGGACAGTTCTCCTCCGGGGTCGTGACCGAGGCATCGGCCTCCGTCGAATCCACGCACAGCCCCTCCGGTGCGCAATATGCGCCCTCCGAGCACACCCCACAGGAGCCACCACAGCCGTCCTCACCGCACTCGCGCGCGGTGCACTCGGGCTCACAGCCGGGGGCGCAGAGCCCCTGGGCGTCGCACGCTTCACCCTCGGGACACCCACCGCAGCTTCCGCCGCAGCCATCCGGCCCACAGACCTTTCCTTCGCAAGAGCCGGTGCAGCCGGCGACGCAGAGGTTCTCCTGGCATGAGCCTTGCGGGCATGAGCCGCACGAGCCTCCGCATCCATCGTCACCACACTGCTTGCCCAAACAGTCGGCCTCGCAGGCGGACTCACACTGACCCGAAGCCCCACACTGCTCTGTTTCCAGGCATGACCCGCAGCTCCCGCCACAGCCGTCATCGCCACAGGCCTTACCTCCGCAGTCGGGAGCGCAGCCCTCTTCGCATGTCCCCAGCGCTGAGCACGCCTGCCCCTCGGGGCAGACCCCGCAGGAGCCACCACATCCATCATCACCGCACAGGAGACCCGAGCAATCCGGCACACACGCGCCCTGACACTGGCCCTCCACGCACGCTTGCCCAGGCGCGCACTCACCACACACGTTTCCACACCCATCATCACCGCAGGTCTTACCTATGCAGCTTCCCGCGCAGAGGCACTGACCCGCTAGACAGGTGGCCCCCACGTCACACGTCCCACACGAGCCACCGCACCCATCGTCCCCACACGCCTTCCCATCACAGGAGCACTCGACGGCCTGATCGGCCTCACACGTATAGGGATAGGTCCCGGTCGGCTCGATCGCCGGAGACGGCGCGCAGTCATATCCCTGGAAGGTCGCCTCAACGGTCCATCCACAGAACGCCTGACCTTGCCCCCCACACTGTGCGTCATAGTCAGGGCAGCAATCGTTGAAGGCCTCGCAAGCGGGGTCGCACTGGCAGAGAGCGGTGTTGTCCTTCGGTGTTCCGCATCGATCGCAGCAGCTGTTCGTGTAGTCGACCTGACAACTGTCGTTGTCGGCGACGCTCTCTGAGCAATCGAGCTGACACCAGTCCCCTCCCTCACACCACTGCACGACGGTCGCGGATGCGCAGCAGCCGGGAGCCGGCAGCGCCGGGCAGGCGCCCACGGCCAGGGTGGTTCCTGTGGAGCAGGCCGCCTGCGCGCCTGGGGAGCCGATGAGCACCAGCATACAGAGGCCTGAGGCCAGCGCGGAGAGCCTACGTACCCAGGGCGTCGCGAGAAGGATATGGGGCCGATTCATCACAGCTAGAGGTCACGCCTGTTGGAGTTGGGGAAGTATATATAAGGGATCGACAGTTCGGTTCAAAGAAGTCACTGTGGGCCAGCCCCCATGCCTCGGCGAGCGAGGCCGGAGCCGACGCGTAGGCGACGATGGTGACCCCCGTCAGTTCAACACCTCCCGAAGCGCCCCCGAGACGTGGCCGAATCCCTCGATGGCTTTGGTGGATGTCCATCTTTCTCGTGGCGATGGTGCTCTTGGCGTCCATCGCATCGACATTGGTTCGCAATCGGGTTGACGCCCGCCTCGCCTCCCTGGGCGAGCGCCTGGGTCTTGACGTGGAGTTGGGAAGCCTGTCCCTCTCCCTGGGCGACGGGATCCTCTTGCAGGATCTGACGGCCGCCGCCCGAGAGGGGAGCCCTACCCTGCAGATCCATGTCGAGGAGATCGCTGTCCAGGTCGAGCCGAGCCGCCTCTTCTCCAGCTCCCCGCGCCCCGACCGTCTTCGGGTTCGAGGAGTACGGGGACACCTCGACGCCTCCCCGCCCGCCCTCAAGGGCTGGAGAGATCGAGCCGCCGGACCCAAAGCACCGCCGCGAGCAACCGCGGTTAAAGCGAGCCCAATCGGCCTGAGTCTGAAGGACGTCCAGATCACGCTACACGGACCTGGTGAGCGGCGCGACGGCGTGATCATTCGCGGCGTGGAGGCCACAGGAGAGCTCGGGGGCTCAAGAGGTCACTTGCTGGAGGGCCAAGCGGAGCTCGCCATCGGCCCGGCGTCGCGGCGAATGACCTTCACCGGCGCGCTGGGCGAGGTCGCGCTTGTGGAGCTCGACCTCGATAAGCCGCTGGGAGTCGAGCTGGACGCCGCTGGAGCCCGCGTGGGCCTGAGCACCTCGTCGCTCTCCTGGACAACCGAGGATGAGCTTCTGAGCCTGGAGAACGCCAGGATGACCTACGGGGCGCGCGCTCTTGGGTGCGAGGAGCTGGAGATTCAGGGTCTCGCGCCGTTCACGACCGTGCTCGACAGGATGAATCGCGTGAGCTGCAAGCGGGTCGCCATCTCGGACAAGGGCCGGTCGATCAACGCCAGCGAGCTGCGGCTGGAGCTCAAGAAGCCCACACCGGATGTCATCGTCGGCGGTCTCCTGACGATCAAGGACATCGGTCTAGGCGACGAGCGTGAAGAGTTCGAGGCGCGCGCGCGAACGATCACCGTGCGACTGGTCGGAGACGTGATCGAGAACGCCAGAAGGGGCAAGCTCAAGGGAACCGTCGACTCGATCTTGATCACCGAGCCCACCATGCGCCTCACGCTACCTGAGGACAGCCTGGACCAGGCCCTGGGCGCCGCGCCGAGCGCGCCGAGCGCGCCGACCGGCGCCATCGAGGAGGCGGCTCCCGATCTGCGGGCAGACGCGCCGCCCTCCCCTCCATCAGAGACCGAAGAGCGCCCGAAGAAGAGCCCCGCGAACGTCGTGGTCGCGCAGCCTATTCGTGTGCCGTTGGGCGCGGAGCTCGTGCAGCACATTCTCGACATCGGTGTGACCGTTCAGGATGGCCATATGGATCTCATCGTGCGCCCGACGGAGCCGCCGCTGCGCATTGATGATCTCGAGCTTGAGCTCTCGGAGCCCAAAGAGCCGGGCAAGAAGGGGCTCGAGGTGAGCGTCTCCGGGCTCCTGCACCGGGCTCAGAGCGACGCTGGTCGAATCGCGGTCACGGCGCACATCGCCCCTAACGGGGCCCTGGCGACCGCCCGGGGCGAGATCTCAGGCACGGACTTCGCGAACATCATCAGCCGCTTCTCAGATCTCGTAACGGTAGAGCCGGACTCCTGGGTGAAGCTCCGCTTCGACTACGCGTTCGACGATGCGCTCAACGGGGCCCACCGCGCCAAGGGGAGCCTCGAGCTTCGCGCCTTCGGGTTCCAGAGTTGGCGGGTGTCCCACCAGCCCATCAAGGGCCTCCAGGGACGCTTTGAATACGAGGCGGACTACGTGCCGAGCCAGCATCAGTTGAGCGTGAAGCTCCCGCGGATTGAGATGGGGGAGATGCGGCTCGTAGGAGAGGCGCGCATCTCACGGCCGCCAGATGATGGCGCGAGCTATGACCTTCGCCTCTCCATGCCGCGACAAGACTGTGGCGCGGCGGCTCGCTCCATTCCCCCTGCGCTGGTCCCCAGGCTTGAGGGGTGGACGCTGGAGGGCGACATGTCGTTCCAGGCGCGCTTCACGCTGGACATGGACTTCATCTACGGATTGACCCTGGACGTGGACGGCGACCTCAAGGACTGCGAGGCGCTCAGCCTGGGTGACCACGTGAACGTCAACGAGCTCGCCCGCTATGAATGGACGCACTACCCCATCGAGCCGGAGCGAGGACGGCTGGACGACGTGCCTGTTGGACCGGCGACGCCCCACTGGACCTCGTCCAGTCAGATCCCCCTGTTCGTGAAAGCGGGCGCTATCGTGACCGAGGACCGGGGCTTCGCGAGCCACAAGGGAGTCCGTTGGGATTTGATCGCGAAGGCCCTGCGTCTGGACCTGCACAAGGAGCGCTTTGTCTATGGTGGCTCAACCATCACTCAGCAGTTGGTCAAGAACCTGTTCCTGACCCGAGAAAAGACCCTCTCAAGGAAGCTCGAAGAGCTGGTCATCTCGTGGCAGATGGAGCGACACTTCTCCAAGGAAGAGCTGCTCACGTTCTATCTCAATGTCATCGAGTACGGCCCCGACCTCTATGGCATTCGGCGAGCGGCCGCCTTCTATTTCGGGAAAGCGCCCGCCCACCTGACCCCCGCCGAGGGTGCCTTTTTGATGGGCCTGAAACCGTATCCGCGCGCCGGTTATCGCCAGTGGGAGCGACAGAAGTTGAACTCCTGGTGGGTCGGTCGCGTCAAGAGCGTGCTTCGACGAATGCACTCTCTTCAAGGGGCCATCTCCGCGGCTGATGTTCAGGCGGCTGCGCCCTATCAGGTTCGATTTCGACGCCCCGGAGAGTCGCTCATGAGCGGTCGCGACCGCGGACCCTGGCGACCACAACCGTCGGTTGAACCCTAGAGTTGTTCCAAATTGCTGACAGGTTGACTACACTTCGGGCGGCTCAGTCCATGAGCCGCTGCACCCTGGCGAAGCCCCGGGCGCCCATGACGGCCCAACCAACCCGCAACACCTGAACGAGGCCCATCCGTGAGACTCGAGTTCCTATCCCAGCGTGGTCCCGTGCTCATCCTGAGCACCGTGATGCTCCTGAGCGGCTTTTCTGTCACCGGATGCACCGAGGACGGCGTCACTCTGCCGGACGACTACAACACCCAGCGATTTCGAGAGATCGTGATCGACACCCAGTCCCCCATCTCCGATGAGGGCACTGGCAGCATGCGCGCGCTCAACGGCATGCACGGATCACCGATGGCCATCGTTCCCACCGATCCCGATCTGACGGCCTTCTACTGGGGTCGCAGCGCAGGAAGCGACGTCCATGACGGCGCCCATGTCTCCCTGGTGCGGCTCGGCACAGGGACGGACTGCCGAGTGAGCCTGGAGGGCCTCTACGATGGAGGCACATCCGGTACCGAGGATGAGGACTCCTACTCCTTTACCTATCTGGACTATCACGTCCAAGGGATTGAAGACCTGAACACCTCCGAGGTCATGTGGCAGGCCGCGCTGGCGCCCGACGCTCAGACAGGCTGCAACCCCGGATTGAACGGTTATCAGCAGCGCACGCCTCTGAAGTCGTCCGACGCGAATACGATCGTCCGCGTGGCCTTCAACACCCTTCGACACCTGCGCAATGACGGCGCGACGGCCGGTTTTGGCTCGGACAGTCAGCTCTTCAAGAAGCTCCGGTGGGTCGAGTTTATGGACGATCCCGGCGAGCATATGGGCTACTCCTCGACCGGTGACCCCGCCGAGGGACAGACCGATTACACGATCTTGTTCGACACCTACGGCGCCTTCGCCAACCTGGTGAAGGATGAGTGGCCCGAGAAGGCCAGCGATGACCGTCCTGTCGTGTCGGTCGGAGGCATCTCCTTCACAGTGAACAGCCCGGATCAGCTGGATTACCTGGCGATTCAGGACGCTCATCCGCTGCTGCGCTTCATCGATCACAGCGCCACCAAGGGCTACCCACTGGACTTCGTCTCCTTCAAGACCAAGACCCAGCGGGCCGCTCAGGTAGGAGAGATCGCGCAGAAGATCTCGGACTTCCTCCACGCCAGGTACCCCGAGGCCGTGCTCGTCCTGACGGGGGTCGAGGTCGAAGACAGCGTACTTGAGAGCGTCTCCGCCCAGTGGGTGGCCAACGACCAGCGCCTCACCAGCAGCTTCGTTGGCGCCTTCCAGTCCGCCGCGCGCATCTACGCCCAGGACGTGACGGGGGCCCCTGTGGCGCACATGATCGCCGGACGCGGCCCACGCGTGCTCCTCGATCTCCTGCCCCACTCCAACGACTCTCTTGAGACGCTGTACTCAAGCGAGCTCATCTCTCGGAGCGACTACTTCGCCTACATGCACGCGGAGGCGAACCCCGACCTGGAGTTCCAGGACAAAGACGGCAAAGCGCTCGGCCAGGTCGTTCCCCTTCCGGCCTTCATGAACCTGTTCCCGTTCCGTCAGGTCACCAACCACCAGCGCGTTGTCGTGAACAAGGGGACAGATGCCCAGGGGATGGCCGTCGTCGCGACCCATGACCCCTCATCGACCGACACGCTCCATGTGATCATCGCCAACTCGAACATCGCGGCGGGCACCGCTCAGATCCTCTACGAGATCGAGTTGACGGACTTCCTCCCTGCGACGGTGGAGCACGTGGACTACAAGTTCGCCACGCTGAACCACAACTCGTTTGGAATCAGCAGCTTTCACTTCTCGGAGACGGGAATCGCTGAGACCGTTGAGGGCACAGGCAACGTCCGGTTTGTCCACGAGATGGCGGTCCCGTCGGTCCACTACATTCAGTTCATCAAGCCCACCTGCGACCCGGCCAAGCCCTGCGAGAGCGGGTACTCCTGCTGGGCCGCGCGGAGCGGTGGAGCGGGTTACTGCATTCCGAACGCGCCTACGGCTCAGTGACGAGAGCGGGGCCACGGTTCCGGTTCGCACCGACGCCGAGCCACGCCCTTCACCTTGGCAACGCAGCGGCGGCCCTAATCGGGTGGGCGAGGGCTCGTGCCCGCGAGGGTGCGTTCATCGTTCGGGTCGAGGACATCGATGGGGGGCGCTCCAGGCCCGAGTTCATCGAGGGTGGCCTGGACGCGCTGGAGTGGCTCGGGCTGGACTGGGATGAGGGACCTCGATCCGGTGGTGGCTACGGGCCTTACCTTCAGTCGCAGCGCCTGGCGCTCTACGACCAGCGGCTCCTGGAGCTTGAGGCCTCGGGCGACACGTACGCCTGCACCTGCAGCCGCGCAGACATTCGTGCCGCCCAGCGCGCTCCGCACCTGCACACGGGCGAGGAGGCCCCCTACCCCGGGACGTGCCGTCCTCCGACCGGAGCCCCCGCGACGGGAGAGCTGGCCGAGGATCGGGGCGGCATGCGCCTCCATGTAGAACGCCTGGGCGACGACGCTGTCGTGCGCTGGGAAGACCGTTGGCGAGGATCCCAACGTGAGGACGTTCGCGCCACCTGTGGCGACGTTCTGCTGGGCAGAGCCCAGCGGCCCACGTACCAGCTCGCCGTGGTCACAGACGACATCGCTATGGACATCACTGACGTCGTACGGGGCGAGGATCTTCTGGGCTCGACGGCCCGACAGATCCTCCTCTATCGGGCGCTCGGAGCTGCGCCGCCCCGCTTCGCTCATCATCCACTGCTGGTCGATGAGTCAGGCCGCAAGCTATCGAAGCGCGACGGCTCTATCTCGATGGACAGCCATCGGGCAGCCGGCCGCGCTCCGGGAGAGGTCCTCGCCCTCCTCGGGCGTGGTCTCGGGCTGGTGAGCAGCCAGGTCAGGACCATGAAGCCGTCTGACTGGATCGAGCTGCTGGCGAGCGACGACCTGGGCTGGAGCAGCGGCCCGCTTCCGGAAGTGCTGTCTTGAAGAATCTTGAGCACAGCGGCCTTCTTCGACCGACCACGCAGCCCGTAGCGCTGCCCTGGGACGAGCGCCCCACACAGATGCGGAGGCTCGGCGTCTGGATCGCGGCTCTCATCCTGATCGGCACCGTGGCCGGCGGCCTCATGTACCAGCACCTGTGGGAGGACGTGGGCCATGAGATCACGCGAATTCTTCCCGCGTCGACGACCACCTTCGTTCGCATATCGGACCCGCTCCTCCACCTGGAGCAGGCCGGTCAGCTCGACCGCTGGTCCGACCCCGAGGCGCTGCGCGAGCGGTGGCGTTCGCAAGGGGCGCTCTCCGGTGCCGTCGGTACGGAGATCGCGGGCGTTCCCCTGCGCAGGATCAGCGCCATTCTGAAAGACCTGACGACCCTGGAGTTCGCCGTGGTTCCGACGCCGTCGGGGAGCACGACCCTCCTGTTCGCGCAGTTCGGAAATAGCGCGACTCCCGGGCGCCTGCTGCAAGATTTTGGAGATCGGGCCGAGGTGATCGACCGCCTCCTGGGATTCGACATCGTAGAGATCAACGCCGCGCCACCCTGGCTGCCCTGGGGGGCCCCCAGGAGCCCGATCCACGCGACGTTGATGGACGGCCGGTTCGTGCTCTCCATGGGACCGGTCGACGCCCTTGAGGATCTCATCGAGGCGCGGGTCGGTGGCTCCAGTCGCCCCATACGTCGCCGGAGCGGCTTTGATGCTCTGTCGGTTCAGCGGGATCGGACCGGGTTCTGGGCGCACCTCGACGAGGGTGTCGTGTTCGATACGATCCGTGAGGTCTTCGGCCCCATGAGCGAGCTGCCCTTCTTTTACCGGGCCGCGCTCTCCGAAGCGCTGAACGGACTCACTATCCGGAGCGGTATCCAGCACGGCGATGATGGACTGAACGTTCGCATCCAACTCGCGCCGACCGTCGATCCCCCCTGGCCCAGCCTTGAGGGCCAACGGGCCACCGGGGGCGCCCACACGCTTCTCAAGCGCATGCCGATCTCCATGAGCTCCGTGTGGAGCTTGAGCGTTGAGAACGCGGAGCCCATGCTCAAGTTCGTCGAGGGTCTAGAGATACTGTCGAGAGACGCCCGCTCTGAATCCGAGTCCACCCGAGCCCGCCAGAGAGAGTCGTGGACGACCAGCGTAGCGATCCTCGCGACGGTGCTCGGTCAGCGCAGGGCCCTCACAGGGGACGTCCTCCTGGCCTCGGGTTCGACGGAGGTCGCGGACCGACTTGAGCGTCCGGTGGATTGGGTACTGGTTCTGGGGGTCCAAGACACCGCGTTGCTGGCCGACGCGCTCCCCGAGGCCATCGAGCGAATGGTCGCCCAAGGCTGGACGTGCGGCTCGGTTCGGACGACGGATGGTGAGTTGCACATCGCTCACAAAGGCCAGACGTCCTGGTTCTGGCGACACCGAGGCGACGTGCTAGTCGTCAGTGGCTCCGAGCGGACGCTCGACCTGGTCGGGGACTGGCACCCGGACCAGGGCTCCGGCGGGGACGAGCAGACGCTCC
>CALCNF010000603.1 GCA_937897815.1 uncultured Pseudomonadota bacterium
CGAAGAGTGCGGGGATAACTCGTGTGCGTGCGTGGAGAGCTGCACGCAGGACTCTCCGGTCCTGGCGCTCTGCAACGAGTCTTGCAGCGCTCAGGTCGAAGCGAATCTCTATGGCTCGTTTGAGTCCTGCTTTGACGAGTGTAGCAACGGTGGGCCTGACGCCCTGGTTCGCGCGGCTTGCTGGGCGACCGCTCCGACCAGCGATCTGGCCTCGGTCCGCTGCGAGGAGGGCTATGGCGTCGGGGAGATCTCTCAAAAGTGTATCGACCTGTGCCTCCCGAGCTTCGACGCGCCGAGCGACATCTGCTCAGACTGGGGCGGGTACTCCTGCGCGCTCGTCTGCGAGGGCGCGCGCCGCTGGGTCGCACCGGACGCCTCTTCGGAGATGATCGACTGCCTCTCGGGCATGCTGGGCTCGGAGTGTGGGATCGAGTTCATCGGAGGCCAATGCGCCCACCTCGCCTGCGCGGCCGACGGCTGCACGGATCCAGGACAGGAGTGCAAGGTCTCTGAGTGTGACCTGACTCAGGGGGTCTGCGTCCTCGCCAATGAGGCGAACAACGTCCCGTGTGATGCCAACAACCCCTGCCTGGAGGACACCACGTGTCAGGAGGGTCAGTGTGAGGGTGAGCTCATCGAGTGCTCTCTTGGAGACGGCGTGGACAGCGGCTGCGCTGAGGCCCTGTGCGACCCGCTCTGGGGCTGCATCGTGGATCCCGCCGCGGACGGAACGCCGTGTGATGATGGGAACCCCTGCACGACCGAGGACGCGTGCGATCAGACGTCCGCCTGCGTGGGCACCCCCGTCTCCTGCGACGACGACGTCCCGTGCACCAGCGACTCCTGTGCTGCCGATGGCGCGTGCGTCCACGTGCCCAAGGACGACGCCTGCGATGACCAGCTGTCTTGCACCGTCGACGTCTGTACGGAGAACGACTGCGTGTATTCGCCGAATGATGATGCTTGTGATGACAACGACCCGTGCACCTCGGATCTCTGCAGTGCCTCCCAAGGCTGTCTGAACACAGAGATCCCCGACTGCGTCATCCAGGTCGATGCCGCGCTGTGCAAGGACGGAACCGAGCCCGACGAGGTCATCGCGATCACCGTGACGAACGCGAGCGCCGATCAGGGGGTCGCCGGTTGGGACTTCACGAGCGGCTTCTTCGCGTCCTACTCGGGTCAGGGCCAATGTCAGCTCCCGTTGCCTGCCGAGGGACAGCACGCCTGGCTCCTGGGCGAGGTCTGCGATGCTGGTGGACCGGGCTCGAACACCTCCCACAAGGCCGCAATCGAGCTCAACCTCAGCCAGACGGCCAAGGAGATCCTCCTCGCGGGCAATGGCCAAGTCCGGGTGAGGGCCCTCGCAGGGACGGCTTATTCGCAAACCGAGCTCGCGACCTACGTCTACGTCACGGACCTCTCTGGTAACGTTCAGGCCCTCAAGACGACCCCGGTCCAGGCCGGCCCTGGCGCCACAGACTGGACGGAGATCGGGGGGGCGGTACCCGTCTCCGCTGAGCAGCTCAACGGCATCCAGGTCGGTTTTGAGGCCCAGGGCAGCAACACTCCGGTGGGGGGCTGGTTCGATCACATCACGGCCCAGGTCCTTCGCTGCGATTAAGGTCAGAGGAGACGGGGCGCTCAGCTTTCTGACGGATCTTGGATCGCGTTGCATGATCGGCAGGTGAACGACGCCGAGCCGAACCCAGAGCCGAACCCAGATCCGACCGCCGAGCCGAGCCACGCCGAGCCTTCGGGGGCGCGCGCCATCTGGCGCGCCCTGGCGAACACCCGGATGCTGGTGTGCATCTTCACGGGCTTCACCTCGGGTATGCCGCTCTATGTGCTCTATCACCTGGTGCCGGCCTGGCTCCGTGATCAGGGCGTGGACCTGACCACCATCGGGCTCTTCTCCCTGATCGGCTTTCCCTACACCTGGAAGTTTC
Organism: uncultured Pseudomonadota bacterium; assembly: GCA_937897815.1. Classification (GTDB taxonomy): domain Bacteria; phylum Myxococcota_A; class UBA9042; order PHBI01; family CALCNF01; genus CALCNF01. The sequence continues at coordinate 1,950 of CALCNF010000603.1, forward strand.
TCTGGTCGCCGCTGCTCGACCACCTGAGCCCGCCGGCCCTGGGCAGGCGTCGCGGCTGGGCGATCACCACCCAGGTGGCGCTCCTCTTGGCCCTCGCCGCCTTCGCTCCTCTCGACCCGACCGGCGACATCGGTCTGATCGCCGTGGTCGTGGGCATCATCGCCTTCTTCAGCGCCAGCCAGGACATCGTCCTCGACGCCCATCGTCGGGAGATCCTCCCCGATGAAGAGCTCGGCGTCGGCAACTCTTTCTTCGTGAACGCCTACAGGCTCTCCATGTTGGTGCCGGGCTCTCTGGCGCTGATCCTCTCGGACCAGCTCCCCTGGTCGGTGGTGCACCTGATCGTGGCCGCCTTCATGGTGGTCGGCATCATCACGACGATCCTCATGCCCGAGCCCCCCCTGGCCGAGGGCACCTCGCGGACCTTTAAGGAGGCCGTCACGGATCCGTTCCGCGAGTTCTTCGCCAGAAATGGCACCCGCTCCGCCATCTTGGTCTTGAGCTTCATGTTGCTCTACAAGCTCGGTGACTCCATGGCCACGGCGCTCCTGACGCCATTTTATCTAGACCTTGGCTTCACCAAGACCGAGATCGGGACCATCGCCAAGGCGGCCTCGCTGTGGTCAGCGGTGGCCGGCGCAACCATCGGCGGCATCGTGATGATTCGCCTGGGAATCAACCGCTCCCTATGGTGCTTTGGGGTGGTGCAGATGGTGACCATTTTAGGATTCGCCGCGCTGGCAGAGGTGGGCAATGATCCGACCTGGCTCTTCTGGGTAGTAAGCGGCGAATATCTGGGAGTCGGCCTCGGGACGGCGGCCTTCGTTGCCTACATGGCCCGCAGCACAGACCGACGCTACACGGCCACCCAGTACGCCCTGCTCACGAGCGTTATGGGGATCCCCCGGACCTTCGCCAACGCCAGCACGGGCTTCATCGTCGACGCCACCGGCTGGACCACGTTCTTTCTGATCTGCGCGGTCCTGGCCCTCCCCGGGATGATCATCTTGAAGTGGGTGGCTCCCTGGGGACCGGACCCGAAGCCTCTGGGCTGATCTGCAGCGGGGTCGGCAGCTTCGGGTCCTTGACGTACACTGTGCAGATGAAGCGAACGGCCCACGGACTCTTGTGTCTGCTCCTGCTGACGCTGGCCGGCTGCGCCGAGCCCGAGCGTCGCCCCTCCATGGATGTCTGCACGGAGGGGGCTCAGTGCGAGCTGGGATATTGCATCGATGGGCACTGCCTGGACCCCATGGGCGATGAGGATCTCGATGAGCTTCTCAACGGGACCGAGGTCGCGCTCGGGACCGATCCCTTCTCCCCAGATACAGACCAGGATGGCGCGCCCGATGGGCAGGAGGTCGTCGACTTCCTCGACCCGGCCGATGAGGACGGAGATGGTCGAATCGACGCCCTGGAGTCCAGTCTCCTCGATGAGGACTGCGATGGTTGGTCTGACCAATCCGACGCGGACTTCTCGGTGCCCTACGCCGAGAACCTCGTCGAGAGCGGGGGAGGCGAGACCTACAGCGGCTGGTCCATCGATGAGGGGAGCTGGGGCAGCACCCTGGGCGGTGACTGCTCCGAGGCGCCCGAGCCCACCTCTGGCTCCAAGTTTCTCGTCGTTGGGTCCTTGTGCGAAGGCGGCGGCTCCGGAGGGTTCTCTCAGATCTCTCAGAAGCTCGCGCTCGATGGGGTGGCCGTCGGGGAAGAGGAGGTCTACGCGGAGCTGAGCGCCATGCTCGGCGCGGTCTATGACGATACCGCCGCGGTCCTACTCCTCGAGCCACTCGACGCGACCGGAGCCTCTCTGGGCGAGCCCCGCCGCTATGAGGCTACAGACAGCCCTTGGGTGGAGCTCAAGGAGACGGTCCTGTTTCCGCCACAGACCCGGACCATCCGATTGTCTCTGCGCGCGGAGCGAGAGGAGTCAGGCCCCCTGGCCGCTGTGTTCGACGAGCTGGAGGTGCGGTTGCTCACGTGTCCGGAGGCGCGCGGTCTGGCTACCAGCGAAGATCCAGGGTGACCCGGGCTCGCTGAGCCAGAGGCGGGAGCTTGAGACCATCGAGGGCCTCGGTCACGCATCGGTGGGCCTGGGTCACGTCGCCAGAGCTCACGATCTGCCGGTCGACGATCGCCCCGGTGGGCTCCACGGTCGCCGTGATGCGAACGGAGCCTCCAGAGGTCTTCGGGCATCCATCGTTGTCCTCGATCACCTGGAGAAGCGCCGCTTGAATCTCGGACGGGATGTCCAGGCTCGGCTCGGGGATGGCCGCGGGCTCAGGGACGACGGCCGGCTGGACCGGCTCGGGTGCGAGCTCGGCGCCGCCCGCCTGACGAAGGGTGACCTCCGCGCGATCCACGGTCGTTGGGCTGCTCGTCGCGGGGGCTACGGGAGCCGCGGGAGCGACGGCCACCTGGTTGGCCGCCGGGGCCGCGCGTTCGGGGGCCTCGAGCTTGGCCTGCATGCCGCCCGCCCAGAAGGCCAGGGCGACGGCCGCGATGCTCGCCAGGGCCGCGAGGGCCGGCCAGCGGGCGTTGGCGCCGCGCTCCTTGGTGGCGTCCTCATAGGGATCAGAGTCCAGATCCAGGGTCAGGGTGTTGGCGCGGTCGAGAACCCTCGACGCGAAGTCCCTCGGCGGCGTCACCGGGGCTGTGGCCTCGGCGAGCAGCGAGGTCACGCTGTCCATCTCCATCACCAGGGCCGCGCAATCGGCGCAGTGATTCAGGTGTTCCTCGTGCTCGGGACCGATGGTGCCCTCGGCGAGGGCGTCGGCGATCCG
>CALCNF010000604.1 GCA_937897815.1 uncultured Pseudomonadota bacterium
GCATGGAACATGGTCGAGGGCGACTTCAAGACCAACCGAGGCTCATGGACCCTGGTACCCTTTGACGTTGAAGGGACGCGTACGCTCGTGATCTACAAGGTGCATGCCGTGCCCAAGACAGCGGTCCCTGACATGGTGATCCGGCTCGCGCAGAAGAAGGCCCTCCCGAAGGCGCTTGAGCACCTGAGAAGCCACTTTCAGAAGAAATGAGCGCGAGGGCTCGGAGCTACTTCCGCTTCTTCTTGCTCTTCTTTGGCGGCTTGATCGCCAGCGTACCGTCAGCGAAGACGTGGGGCTCCTCGTTGGGAATCACGGGCTCGCCGACGCGCTTACGCCATCGATAGAGCAGGAGTCCCGTCGTGAACAAGCCGATCGCCGCCAGGTGACCGGGTGTGAGCCCAAAGTAGGTCTTGTCGGCCACGCGAAAGAAGTCGAAGAGGAAGCGCGCCGGCGTGTACATGAGGAGCACGATGGCGACCGTCCAACCGGCGAAGCGCTCCTTGTTCCAGAAGGTGTGAAGGATGGCGATCATCCCCAGGATCCAGAGCATCTCATAGAGACCCAGGTTGTGCCGCGCCCCGGCCGAGATGGAGCCGTGCCCCGGGTAGTCCATTCCCAGGAAGAAGTCCGTGAACTTCCCTGGGTGGTCGTAGGCCACCGCGCAACCCATTCGCCCAAAGAAGAAGCCGTAGGTGAGCCCCCAGACAACACCATCACCGTAGGCCCAGATGTCCACCTTGCTCTTCTTCTTCAGGTAGTAGATCACCCCCGCAGCTCCGCCCAGGAAGCCACCGAAAGAGCTGATTCCGTCCCAGATCTTCAGGAGATAGAGCGGGTTCTCAAGGATTCGCTCGGGGAAGTAGAAGATGGCGGAGTAGAGGTGCGCGCCGATCATCCCAGGAATGACGGCCCAGAGGGCGAGCTCCGCCATGACCTGCTCATCGAGGCCATCGAGCTTCGCGCGTCGACTCGCGATATGAGAACCGAAGATGATGGCTACGCCCACCAGAAAGCCGAACGGGTAGAACTTCAGCGGTCCAAGCTCAAGCGGCGGGATTTCGTAGAATGGGAGCGTGGCGAGCACTGGTTCTCCGGATCACATAGGGGGCCGGTGCTAACACGGCGACGAGGCACTTGCCAGCCCTATACGGCCTCGCGTAAGTCCAACACATGACAAGGCGCACCACAGTCCCAGCCTTCTCCGATCATCGACGCGACCACGGCGAGCTGCTCTACGTCTATCCGGTCGTGAGCCGGCGCGCGGGCGGACTCTCCATCGGCATCAATCTGAACCCCGACAAGGTCTGCAATTTCGCTTGCGCCTACTGTCAGGTGGACCACCAGACGCCTCCTCGAACCCGGACGGTCGATCTGGACGTCCTGGAGTCCGAGCTGCGGGAGGTCGTGGAGCAGGTCGGCTCAGGAGAGCTGTGGACCCTGCCCCGCTTCGCGTCGACCCCAGAGCCGCTGCGTAGGCTCAATGACTTCGCCTTTAGCGGCGACGGAGAGCCGACGACATACTCGGGCTTCGAGGAGGCCGTAGAGCGAGTGATTCGAGTGCGTGAAGAGGCGGAGCTGGTCCACGCCAAGGTGGTCCTGATTACGGACGCCGCGTGCCTTCACCATGCTCATGTTCGTCGAGGCTTAAGCCGCATGGACGACGCCATGGGCGAGATCTGGGGCAAGCTGGATGTCGGCACCGCGGAGGCGTACGAGCGCGTTAACCGAACCCTGGTCCCGTTTAAGCGCGTCCTGAAGAACCTGGCTGAGGCGACCTCCGTGAGGCCTATCGTCATCCAGACGATGATGCTCCGGATCAACGGACATCCCCCGCCGCCCCAGGAGGTCCAAGCCTACGTGGCACGTCTGCAGGAGCTCGAGGAGCGCGGAGCGCTGAAGGAGATCCACATCTACACGGTCGCGCGCACGCCGATGGAGCCCTGGTGCACCCCGCTGTCCGACGAGGAGCTCGACGCCATTGTCGCTGAGGTCACGGAGGGCGTGAGCGCGCCTGTACGTGGCTTCTATGGTCCGCCGGAGGGCGCTCGCTGACCGGAGCGCAGGACCTCGCCTAGCGCCGAACGACGAGCCTCATTCGCCTCACCACGCCTCGACCAGATGTCGGCGACCGGTCCTCGCAGCAGAAGCTCCCAACCCGGCTGCTCTGGGACCTTGCCTTTCCGCCGAACGGCGAGATCGACACCGTAGCGCTTCCAGGCCTGCTCCAGGGCCTCCGCCCGATACTCCGGGCGATCGTCGAGTCGCAAGAGCTCCCCAACGTCCTGCTGGAACGTCACCCTCCCATCGGTCAGCACCGCGCAGTTGGGGTGGAGCCGATAGAGCAGATAGCCACCCCACTCTGTCTCATTGAAGATGCCGCCCGTGAAGCCTGCGTCGACCATGGCGTCCACCTCGAGGTCAGGGAAGCTGTCTGGATAGAGGGTCTCCGTCCAGGGGTTCACCCCTTCGTAGCGCGGCGCGACATGGGCCAGGAGAAGCACCGCCATAGCCACGGTGAGCGCGCGCATGGAGTGGCTCAGGCGGCGCGCGCCCAGGACGCGTCCGACCTCAGGCGCCACGAGCGCGATAGCGAACGGCGCGTAGTAGCTCAGACGGACCATCCACACGCCGCCGAACGCCAGGCCCGCTGCGGCCGCGATGGTCGGCCAGCGATGGCGCTCTGGTCGCCACACGATGGCGGCCAGGACGGCCGTCACGGCGAGCCAGGGGAGCAAACCAGAGACGACCCCGAAGGCGGTGCCTACGCTGAACCAACTCCAGGACGGAGCGAGCTCAGGGACATAGGGCGCCCAGTCCCCCTGGATCGAGAGCACGTGGGATATCCCGTCCACGGCGCCAGGCGCCGCGATGATGGCGAGCACCGAGAGTCCAAGCACAAGCGCCCCCCATCGACGCTCCTCAAGGCCGACGCCAAACACGAGGACGGTCCCCAGGACCGCGATCAGCCAGAAGACCGCCATCGCGTGGATGAAGGCCCACACGGCCGCGACCCCGACCAGCGCGATACCCCAGCGCGACGGACTCTTGCGCCAAGCGCCTGAGGCGAGGGGCAAGAGGACAAAGACCTCGAACAGAAGGTTGAAGGCGTGGGGCCTGAGACGAATGCGCTCCTCAAAGAGGACGAGGAAGATCAGCGTCATGAAGGCCGCGAGCCACGGAGTTCCGGTCTTTCGCCGAAAGAACCGGACGGCCCAGGTGAAGCCGGTGGCGAACAGCGCAGCGTGAACCACCCTCAGTCCGTCGAGACCCGCCACCTCATCGATCCAGGCGACGAGCAGCTCGTAGCCGATCTGAAACGGAGCCCAGGCCGCGTCGGGGTGCGCGGCGGAGAGGATGTCCGTGCTCGGGATCCCCGACTCGAATGCGTAGCGGCCGATGGCCACGTGAAAGAAGATGTCGATGCCCCAGATAGGACGCAGGCACCAGCCAAAGAAGAAGAGCCACAGCCCTCCCATGATCCAGCGGTTCGACCTTGAGGGCTCCGGTCTCAGCCGCGCCGAACGGGTCTCCGACTCCCCGGTCTCAGAAGGCAAGCCCGAGCTCCTCTGCGGCCCGGCGACCACGCTCGGTGCCGGCAAAGACGAAGCGCCTCACCCACGGGTCCTGACTCTCGGAGACCTCGGTCGGCGTGCCGAATGCTCTGATCTCACCCTCCTGGAGCATGGCGATCCGGTGGGCGACCCGAAAAGCGGAGGACATGTCGTGGGACACGACCAGGGACGTGATCTGAAACAGCTCCTGAGCCTCGACGATCATGTCGTCCACGTAACGAAGCATCACGGGGTCCTGCCCCGTCGTGGGCTCGTCATAGATCATGATCTCGGGTCGCGTAATGATGGCGCGAGCGAGACCGACGCGCTTCTTCTGACCGTTGGAGATAGAGCTCGGGAAGCTGTCGGCGATGTCCGTGATGCGGAGCTGTTCAAGCGTGGCCATGGCCTGCTCGCGGGCGTCGCGCCGCTTCACACCTCGCTCGATGAGCGGGAACGCGACGTTCTGAGCCGCCGTCATCGAGTCGAGCAGGGCCGCCGACTGAAAGAGCATCCCGAACCGCGCCCGAACGGGGATCAGGTCGACGTCCGACATCCGAGAGATCTCCTGCCCAAAGACCTCGACCTTGCCTTCGTCGGGGCGCATCAGACCGATGATGTGTTTCATGATCACAGACTTTCCGGAGCCCGATCCCCCGATGATCACCGTGATCTTCCCCTCGGGGATGGCCATATCGACGCCCTTGAGGACGTGATGCTCGCCGAAGCGCTTGTGGACCCCCTCGAGGCGGACGATCGGCTGCTCCATGGCGTCAGCCGAGGACGAGATCCCGGCGTCGGTCCCGCCGGTCTGGAGACCCCGCTCTGTGCGGGCATCTTCGAAGAAGACTCGGATCATCTCATGGTCGAGACCCATGACCTCCTCGGGGGTTCCGTAGGACAGGATCTTGCCTTCATGGAGCATAGCGACCCGGTCAGCCAGTCGCATGGTGGAGGTCATGTCATGGCTGATGATCACCGAGGTGATCCCATAGCGCTCGCGGGTCTGGTCAACCAGGTTGTCCACGAACTCGATCATGACGGGATCCAGTCCCGTGGTCGGCTCATCAAAGAGGACCACCTCGGGGTTGGAGATGACGGCTCGGGCGAGGCTCACGCGCTTCTTCATGCCACCGGAGAGATCGTTCGGAAGCTTCTTCCCAGCGTCACCCAGCCCCAGCAGCTCAAGGAGTTCACGCGCCATGTCCAGGATCTTGTTCCGGGGCATGTCCGTGTTCTCGAGGAGCGGGAACCCGATGTTGCGCTCGACGTTAAAGGAGTCGAGAAGCGCGTAGTTCTGGAACATCATCGAGATTCGTTTGCGCGTGGCGATGAGCTCCTGCGGGCCCAGATCTCGCGTGTCTCGGCCGAAGAGCAACACCTGGCCCTCATCGGGCAACTCCAGGCCGTTCATCAGCTTGAGCAGGACGCTCTTCCCCGACCCGGACTGCCCGCAGATCACGGTGGTGAGTCCCGTGTGGATATCGAGGTCGAGACCGTCGAGCACGGTCGTGTCCCCGAAGCGCTTGGTCACGCCCTTGAGTTGGATGACCGGCCGCCCAGGGTCCGACTCCCAGCGCGGGACCTCGGGCGCGAGGAAGTTAACCCTCCCTCCACTGTTCTCGCTCTCCATCGTCCCTCCACGCTCCCGCTGGCAGCCTAACCGAGCCAAGCGGTTCACAACACTTTTGGACAGGGGCGCGGCGTGGTGGTCACGGATACAGGCGTGGTACAACCGGCTTCATGGCACCATCGTCGACCGGCGAGCTCACCCTTGGATCCCGCCTGAAGCTGATCTTCGGCTTCCTCGTGCTCCTGTGGACGATCGAGATCGTGGACACGGTGCTCCTGGGAAGCTCCCTTCAGCACTTTGGACTCCAGCCCCGCTCCCTCGATGGTCTCGTCGGCATCCTGACCATGCCGTTCCTCCATGGAGGCTGGGACCACCTGGCCAGCAACACCTTTCCGTTGGCCATCTTCGGGACACTCGTCCTCCTTCGAGGGCTGGAGCGTTTTCTGGTCGTCTCGGCGATCATCATCGTGGTGTCTGGGACGGCGGTCTGGCTGGTGGCCCGCAGCAGCATCCACATTGGCGCCAGCGGGCTGATCTTCGGATACCTCGGCTACCTGATGTCCATCGGCTTCTGGGAGCGAAAGCTCGGACCTGTCCTGCTCTCTCTCGCCATAGGCTTTCTCTATGGAGGGATGCTCTGGGGGGTCCTCCCCGGTCAACCAGGGGTCTCCTGGGAGGGACACCTGTTCGGCTTCTTGGCCGGGGTGCTCTCGGCGCGCCAGGTGGCCACGCCCAACGAGCGCGCTCGAACCCGGATCCCCGCTCCGTCGAAGCGCTAGGGCGCTCCAGGGGGGAAGAGGTTACCTGGGGCGAGAACGCCATCGGGGTCAAACGCCATCTTGACGCCACGCATGGCCGCCAGGGCGGAAGGAGCGACCTGAAGCTTCAGGTAATCGCGCTTCACCTTGCCGATCCCGTGCTCGGCGCTGACGGTCCCACCGCGGGCGATGGCCTCACGACACATCGCCTCCGAGACGCCCAGATAACGCTGAAGCTCCTCAGCGTTCCGAGCCACCAGGTTGAAGTGGGGATGGCCATTGCCGATGTGGCCGTAGCGGGTCCACGCGTGCACCCCGGCCTCCTCGCAGAGCTTGTCCGCGGCGGCGATCATTCCAGGGAGCTCGCGAATGGGTACCGCCCAGTCCGTGGAGACCTTTCTCCCGCCGTCGTCCCTGCACGCGCGAGCGCGCTCATTCAGCGTCGACGGGAGGCTGTGGCGCAGCCGCCGGATGGCCAGCACTCGCTCTTCGGAGTCCGCCACCAGCGTGTCGTCCACGAGAGCGCCGTGGGCCTCCATGAGCTCCAGCCAAGGGGTGAGCGCCTCCTCCATCTCATCGTGGCCGTGCTCCTCTTCGACGTAGACGGCCGCCGTGGCTCGCTCCGCCGACGGGATGGCCAGCCCTCCCGCATGGGGACGAAGGATCTCGAGCGCCGCGGCGTCGAAGAGCTCCATCGCCCGAGGCGAGAGCTCGGAGGAAGCTCGAGCGGCCAGGACAAACTGAATCAGTCCCTCCAGGGTCGGGAAGAAGATCATCATGCCGGTGTAGCCCTCAGGGCGGGCCAGAAGATCCAGCTCGACCCGAGTCACGAGCCCGAGGGTCCCCTCGCTGCCCACCAGGAGGTCGACAGGGTTGCGGAAGGGCGCATAGCCGGCGGTGTTCTTCTCGGCGTCGTTGCGCGACCAGCAGATGGTCTCGCCGGTCCCGAGCACCCCCCAGATCCGACGAACATAGCGTCGAGTCGAGCCGTACTTCAGGGTCCGGGCTCCCGAGGCGTCCGTGAGGACGGTCCCACCGACGGAGCACTCCCACTCGCTCGTGGGGTCCGGTGCATACAGAAGCCCATGCTCAGCCGCCGCAGCCTTCACGTCGCTCAGCACCACGCCGGCGCCGACGATGACGCTGCCCCGCTCGGGGTCCACCTCGGGCGGATCGTCAAAGCCCGTCATGGACACGCAGAGCCCCTCCATGGCCAGGGGCGCGCCCGTGGTCGAGGTGAACCGCCCGGCGGGCGTGAGTGGGATTTGGTTCGCTCGAGCGTAGGCGATCGCCTCGGCCACGTCCTCGATGTCACGCGGGCGAACGACGCCGCTCGGAGTGCCCACCAGCCCTGAGGCGTCCTCGGTGAAGCCGGCGATCACGTCCGGATCGCGGACGATCTCGATGGCGCCCATCAGGCCGCCTGCGCAGAGGAGGGGACAGGGAACTCGCGACGCCGGAGGCGCTCGGTGATCCCCGCGGAGTCCATGTCGAGGATGCCGAACCGATCGCAGTGCGCCGTGAGCAGCTCGAGCATCTCGAAGGGGTCATGGGTGCGCATGCAATCGCGCCGAATGTCCGCCGCGCCCGGGATGCCCTTGATGAGGCGGCTCAGCATCATCTTCAGACGCCCGGGAGCCACCTTCTCCGGATAGAAGTCGAGGAGCATGCCTCGGTACGCCTCAATGGCGTCAATCTTCTCCCTCCAGGTCGGATCAAAGGCCTCACGACCCTCCATCTCGTCGACGATCTGACGAAAGATCCACGGGTTGGTGATCGCACCGCGACCGATCATCACGCCAGAGCAGCCGGTCTGCTCGAAGCGCCCTCGAGCGTCTGCCGCGGTGAGCACATCACCCGAGCCGATGATGGGGATTGAGGCCTCGGAGGCGAGCTCTCCGATGATGTTCCAGTCCGCCTCGCCGCGATAGAGCTGAATCCGGGTCCGCCCGTGGACGGCCAGGGACTGGGCCCCGCTGCCTTCGACGATCTTGAGGGTCTCCATGGCGTTCAGGCTCTCGGAGCACCATCCGTTTCGAATCTTCACCGTGACGGGGATCGACACGGCGGAGACCGTCTTCTCCAGGATGTTCTCGAGGCGCGGGAGGTTCTGAAGGAGCCCCGCTCCGCCACCTCTCTTCACGACCTTGGGGGCCGGGCATCCGCAGTTGATGTCGACCATCTCTGCGCCAGAGTCCTCGACGATCTTCGCCGCCTCGGCCATGAGATCCGCGTCGGATCCGAAGATCTGGATGGAGACGGGACGCTCCTCTGGGTGGAACATCATCCGAATCTGCGATCGCATGATCTTACGGGTCAGCCCCTCGATAGAGATGAACTCGCTGACGAGGAGGCCGACGGAGTCTCCGCTGCAACGCTTCACGAGCCGGCGGAACGGTGAGTCCGTCACGCCGCTCATCGGAGCGAGAAGAAGGCCTGGATCCACGCGAACCGGGCCAATGTCGAAAGCAGGAATACTCATGGGTCGGCGGTGTATCGGTCCCACGCGTCGGGGTCAAGGTTCGCGCACATGGGAGCGCATTACCCACGCGGGCTCGTGACGGGCGCGAGGATGGAGGTACACTGCCGGCGTGAAGGAACTCAGCCAGACGCCCGCCGGGCTCGCCAGTGAGCTGCTCCTGGAGCTCGGCCTCAAGCCGGTCGTTCGAGAGCTCCACGACGCCGCCCGGGTCGAGGAGGCCAGCCGTCGTTGGCGAGAGATGGGCTACGAGATCGTCACCGGCGAGGTCATCCGTGAGGACACCGAGCAGGCGGCCATGGTCACCGACTCGGACGCCCGGCACACGGTGCGTCCACTGGCGCGTCATCCGGTGATCGATCGGGCCGTCGCCCTTGGCGGCCCGATCTCACGTTTGATTCTTCTTCACCCCAAGAGCCCTATCTACCGTCGACTCTGCGCCAAATACGGCGCCGACGAGGCCCCCCTTGTCGACGCGAGACCCCGCGGTCGCGAGGTCCGAGAGCGACAGGCGATCTACGTCTCTTCGAGCCGCCCTCACGCTGAGCGAGCGAAGGCTCTGGACCGCATGGCGGCAGACGCGTCGGGCCCCGACGGAGCGCGGGAGTTGGGCGCGCTCCTGGGCTACCCCGAGTGCTGCGTAGAGGCGTTCGCCTCCCTGAAGAAGCGATGGCCGAACCGCATCCCGCTGGCCGCGGCGGCCCAGCGAAGCCGAACCTTCGAGGCCCGCCTCAACAGCGCGGCTCTCGATCGCTTCGCCTGGATCGCCTGGTTCCCATGCTCCTTCGACTGCGAGGCCTCCAAGGCGATCGCGGACGCTGCGGCCGTGGCTCTGACCGCCCGAGACCCCGAGCTCGTCATTCAGATCGACCGCGTCCTCGGACTCCCGAGGGTGATCCTCGACGATCTGCATCAAGCCGTCCTGGAGGGCGCCAGGCGAGAGGGAGATCGCATCGTCTTCAAAGCGCTCACCCCGCTCGACGCCCTGTGGCCGCCTCGCGGCGACCGGGCGGACATCGAGCGGGACGCAGAACGCTGGGCTGAGCTCGCGGGAGCGGACTCTCTGAAGCTCGATCAGGGAAAGCCGACCTTCTACCGTGGCCGCGCTCGACTCACCTGGTCGGGAGAACCTCCACTGGTGCTCCCCTTCGGTTTGGACTAACGGTCGAACGATGTCGGAACCGTCCCGCTTGAGCCTGAAGAAGATCCTGGCCCTGCTGCGCCCCTACCGAGGCCGCTGGGTGCTGGCGACCGCGGCGCTGCTCCTGGCCAGCGGCCTGCGCCTCGCCCTCCCCCAGCCCGTTCGCATCGGTATCGACGAGGCCGTCTCCAACGGCGACACCTCGGCGCTTCGTATTCTCGTGATCGCGGGCCTGATCGTCTTCGCGACCCTGGGCGGGCTCGCCTTCCTTCGAGGCTACCTGGTCGGCTGGCTGGGAGGCCGTGTCGTCGCAGACATACGACAGCGCACCTTTCGCCACCTGCTGCGCCACAGCCCCGGTTTCTACCACCTCCGGGCGAGCGGCGAGCTGCTGAGTCGCCTCACGAGCGACATCGGGATCATCTCTTATGCCGTGGGCGCCGAGATCTCGGTGGCGATCAAGAGCGCCATCACCATCGTCGGCGGCTTCACCATGCTGCTCCTCACCGATCCGTCCCTGACCCTCGTCATGGTGGTGACCGCGCCTCCCGTGGCCCTGGGCGCGGTCTGGGCGCGGAGGAGAATTCGCAAGCGTGCCCGAGAGATTCAGGACGCCGTCGCCCAGGCCAACAGTCGGCTCAAGGAGGCGATCGTCGGCATCGAGACGGTCCAGGCCTTCACCGCCGAGGAACGAGAGAGCGGCATCTATGGTGCCCGGGTCGAAGACGCCTGGAGCCTGTCCGTGTCGCTTCACCTCGTGCGCGGCGCCTTCTTCGGCCTGGTTCAGTTCTTCGGCTACACCGCCGTCGCCATGATCCTCTGGTTCGGCGGCGAGCGGGTGATCCAGGGGGAGCTCACGCCGGGCGAGCTTACGGCCTTCGTCCTCTACACTTTCATGGTGACCGAGGGGCTTATGGGGCTCGCCCAGGTCTGGGCCAACCTCCAGCGCGCTGGAGGCGCCACAGAGCGGGTCTTCGATCTCCTGGCGACCGACCCCACGATCCAGGACAGCTCCGAAGCGAAGCCCCTGCCGCAGATGGAGGGCCTGATCCGATTCGAGGGCGTGAACTTCTCGTACCCGACGCGGCCGGACGAGCAGGTGCTCACGGATGTGAGCTTTGAGATTCGTCCGGGCGAGGTGGTCGCCCTCGTCGGGCCGTCTGGGGCCGGCAAATCGACCATTGGAGCCCTGGTGCAGCGCTTCCACGATCCTGACGAGGGAGCCGTGCGCGTCGACGGGCTCGACCTTCGAGACGTGCGCCTCGCCGATCTGCGCGCCGCCGTCGCGACCGTCCACCAGGAGCCCATGCTCTTCAGCGGCCCCATCGGCGAGAACATCGCCTACGGCCTCGAGGACGGCGAGGCGGCTCCAGAGTCCATCGAGCGAGCGGCCAAGGACGCCCGTATCGCGGAGTTCATCGAGGATCTCGCCGACGGCTATGAGACCGAGGTCGGGGAGCGCGGCGTTCGCCTCTCCGGTGGGCAGAGGCAGCGGATCGCCATCGCGCGAGCGCTCCTCGCCGACCCGCGCATCCTGATCCTCGATGAGGCGACGAGTCACCTGGACACCGTGAACGAAGCGGAGGTTCAGGAGGCGCTCACGCGCTTGATGAGCGGGCGCACCACCCTGGTCATCGCGCACCGCCTCTCGACGGTTCGAGATGTGGATCGCATCCTCGTCATCGACGAAGGACGCGTCGTAGAAGAGGGATCTCATGAGGAGCTGATGCGCCTCGATGGGGTCTACGCCGACCTCGTCGACAAACAGGTCCTCGCCGCCTAGGAGCGCTGTTCATGAAGATCCACGCCGCCCGCCTGGTCACCCTGCTCGCCGCCCTCTGGTGCGCCGAAGCCTGGGCCCAGTCCAGCGACGAGGCCCACATCGAGCTGTCGCGCGGACCGGTCGCCGGATCGGCGCGGGTCGTGGGTCTTGGCGGAGCCTACTCTTCGATTGGAGAGGGCCTGGCGGGGATGTCCTTAAACCCCGCAACTCTGGGCAACCGAAATCACCGTATGAAGCGATGGTGGGACTGGGATGCCGGGGCGGGTCTCTCCTTTCTGCCCCTCGACGACACCGACTACGAGAATGACGGGCAAGCGAACACGGCCGTAGAGAGTCAGCAGATCTGGCAGGTCGGCGCCATGTTGCAGGCCGGGCACCTGGGCTTCGGGTGGCACTGGGCGAGCCGGGTCTACAAGGTCGACCGGCTCGGCAGCCACCAAGCCGAGTTCAACTTCGATGAGCACCTCCTCGGCATGGGCTACCACCTGGAGCGCATTGGGCTCTCGATCGGGCTCTCAGGCATCATCGAGAGCACCCGCATCGACCTTCAGGAGCGCGGCGATTTCTTCGACACGACCGAGGCGTCGGCCAAGCTGGGCGGCACCTTCGACGGCGGATTCTCAGGCTTCCAGGTCGGGGCGATCTATCGCCCTGTGAATGAGCCCTATCGTCTGGGCATGTCGCTCCGGATGACCAGCGAGCAGACCCCTCTCGATGAGATCGACGGCGAGGCGTTTGACGAACGGAACGTCGCGGTCCCCAACACAGTGCGAAGCCCCACCGAGCTCCGTCTGGGAGCGTCGTGGCAGTTCGGCAAGCCCTACAACCCTCCACGCAGATTCCAGAGTCTAGGCGATCTGGTCTCCGGTCGTTCGGCCCCGGGTACGAGCCCTGCAATGGAGCAGAAGCAGGAGCCGGAGTCGGCCGCTGAGCAGGCCGAGGAGACCGGCGAGGAGACCGCACCCATCGAGCCCCCTGAGCCCACGAACGCAGAGCCTGAGGGCTCAATGGAGGGCGTGGGCGACGAACCGGCACCCGAGGCCTCAGAGCCCGAGGAGCCTGCGGCAGCCCCCGAGCCCACGGATGACCCCGAGGCTCCAGGAGACGACGAGGACCCTGAGGAAGAGCCCACTGAAGAGGAAGAGACGCCCGCAGAGGCGCCGTCTGAAGAGACGCCCGCCGACGAGCCCCCGCCCGAGTCGGCTCCGGAGGGCGAACCCAAGCTCCTGGCGCCCGCGCCATGGCTCACAGCGCGGCGACTCACACCACGTCATATGCGAACCCCCGACCGCCCCACAGCGGAACCGGAGGAGCCGAAAGCGCCCCGGTTCGAAGAAGAGGCGAGCGATGAGCAGATGTATGCGCTCCTGGCTTTGGACCTGGTCGTG
The DNA here is from genome assembly GCA_937897815.1 of uncultured Pseudomonadota bacterium. GTDB lineage: Bacteria > Myxococcota_A > UBA9042 > PHBI01 > CALCNF01 > CALCNF01. The sequence goes on from CALCNF010000604.1 coordinate 12,674, forward strand.
AGCCCGTCGCAGTCCCTCTCAAGCGTCACCTACAAAGGCCCCGAAGGTTTCGCTGTCGACCGGGACGAGCGAGCAGGAACCGAGTGGACCGCCGCCGTGCACGCCGGGGCCGAGTTCGAGCCCTTCCCGCGGTGGGTGAAGGCGAGGCTGGGCACCTATTACGAACCGTCACGCTTTGAGGGTGTGGACGGTCGCGGCCACGTCACGGGCGGCTTCGACGTCCATTTTCCCCATATCTGGCTGGTCCAGCGAGCGGTAGACAGGTGGAGTTGGGATCCCCGCATCGTGGAGTGGGTGGACGTCCCGCTCATGGCCCAGGTCACCGTTGACCGGGCGGAGCACTACCTCTCGATTGGTATCTCCATCGGGGTCTGGAATTGACCGCAGTGAGGCCCCACATCGCGGTGTTGAGCCACTCGGAGGGCTTCTACACGACGAAGAGGCTGATGGAGGAGGCTCGCGCGAAGGGCCTCGAAGCGACGCGCATCGACCCCACGCGCGTGTTCATCTCCGTCGATGCCGACGCGCCTGTCCTGGAAGACGGCCGCCCTTTGCCCATCCCCGACATCCTCATACCGCGGGTCGGCGCGACGCTGACGGAGTGGGGGCTCACCCTTCTTCGCGCCATGCGCGGCGCAGGGGCCTGGTCTCCCGCCACGCCGGCAGCCATGGCCCTCGCTCAGGACAAGATCGGCTCCTCCATCGCTCTGCGGGCCGCCGGGCTGCCGGTTCTGCCCACGGTCGCCGTCCGAGAGCCGGCGCACATCGACCACGCGCTCGAGGAGCTCGACAGCTCCGGCTTCGTCATTAAGCGGCCGCGAGGCACCCAGGGCCGAGGGGTCATGAGCGCGCCAGACCGCACCGGGGCGCGCGCCCTGCTCGAGGGCCTCCTCGTTGAGGCCAGCGTCACCCTCGCCCAGCCGCTCATCGAGCTGGAGAGCACGCGAGACCTCCGGGTCCTGGTGATCGGCGGGCGGGCCTATGCGGCCTGCTGGCGCAACGCCGCGCCAGGAGAGTTCCGCAGCAATGTCCACCTTGGTGGACAGACGGAGCCAGCGGAGCTTGACGCGTCGACCGCCGAGCTCGCTGAGCGGTCGGCCTCGGCCATCGGACTGACGACCTGCGGGGTCGATCTCATCGAGACGACGGAGGGACTTCGAGTCCTCGAGGTCAACGGCAGTCCAGGCATCGAGGGGCTCGAGACAGCGACGGGCCAGAACGTCGCGGGAGCCATGATCTCCTCCATGGTAGTCGACTGGGGAAGCTGCTAGGCTGCCGTCGCCTTTCGTGCACGGAGTAGACGATGAGCCGAGTGATGATGATGTTGGCCACGGCCATCTGGCTGATGGGTTGTGGAAGCACGACTGTCGTGGATTCAGGGCCGGATGAGGACATCGCGAGCGATGTGACAGCGGACGCTGGAGACAGCTCGGGAGGCGACACGACCTCGGAGGTCGACACCGCGACCGACGCCGCGGTGACCCCTGACGTGACACCCGAGGACAGCGGCTCGCCGTCGGACACCGCTTCGTGCGACACCGTCGGATGCCCCTGCGGCGCGGCGAGCGTGTGCACCAATGACCTCGTGTGCGCGGATGGCGCATGCTGCGCACCGACCTGCGACGGGAAGGAGTGCGGAGACGACGGATGCGGCGGCACTTGTGGAGCATGCGAGGATGACCTCGGCTGCAACGATCTCGGCTCCTGCATGATCTGTGAGCCGAACGTCTCGGTGTGCGTGGGCAACTCGACCTCGACCTGCAACAACCAGGGAGACGGGTACTCGGGAGTCCCCTTCGACTGTGCAGACCTGCCCGACACTCCGGATTGTGAGGACGGCGCCTGCGTCTGTTCGCCCGACTGCGCGGGCAAGACCTGCGGTGACGATGGCTGCGGGGGGACCTGCGGAACCTGCGACGAGAGCACCGAGACCTGCCTCGAAGGCCAGTGCGCCTGCGCACCTCAGTGCGATGGCCTGGACTGTGGACCCGATGGATGTGGCGCGACGTGCGGAGAGTGCAAGTCAGGTGTCTGCAATGAGGGCCTGTGTGAGAGCCCGGCGCAGCCTACGGGTGAGACCTGTGATTCCCCCTACGAGATCGAGTCGCTCCCCTTCAACCTCTCGCAAGCCTCCACCTCGAAGGCGACCGACGACGAGCTCTATGAGTGTCTGGGCCTGGATGAGCCCGTAGGAGATCTGGCTCTGGGCTTTGGACCCGATGAGGTCTACGCAGTGGAGATCCCGAGCCCGGGGATGCTCTCCGTAGGATTCAGCACCTGGAGTGACCTCGGCGACAGCGACTGGCCGATGATGGTCTACCTGCGCTCCAACTGTCTGGAGACCTGCTCGACCTACATGGGGATGGCCGTGGTGAATCAGTCGGCGATCCTGAAGATGCCCGTCGGGAAGGCTGAGACGGTCTACATCATCGTGGACGGAGTGGGCCCGGATGACGCGGGAACCTACAACCTGAACGTCACGTTTACAGAGGACTGAGCGTGAGGACGCGTTCCCACAAGACGGCGATGGCCATCGCCCTCACCGCGGTCTTGATGGTGGTCGGCTCTCCCATGAGCGCGAAGGCTTCGCCCCAGGTGGACCGAGAGGTCTTCGCGTATCTCCCGGATTGGGAGATCGGCTACGACTTCCCCCACTGGGAGCTCCTGACGACCGTAGCCTTCTTCGCGGTTGGCATGGATGAGTTCGGCCAGGTGAGCAACTACGGCCTGTGGGGGGACGACGCCGTCCAGGACCTGGTGGACGAGGCCCACGCCCACGGGGTGCGTCTGGTGGTGACCATCCAGAACTTCAACGACCCGCAAATCGTCGCGCTGCTCTCGGATCCGGCGCGGCGAGCGACCGCCATTCAGACCTGTCTGACCCTCATCGCCATGCATGGCGCCGACGGGGTGAACATCGATTTCGAGCGGGTCTCGCTCTCCGTGAAGAACGAGTTCGTGACGTTCATGACCGACCTGAAAGACGCGGTCGACGCGGCTCAGCCCGCCGGTACACCGGGTCACGTCACCCTCGCCGGGCCGGCCATCGACGGCGCCGGCGCCTACGACTTCGACCAGCTCCTGATCCACACCGATGGCATCTTTATCATGGGCTACGACTACTACTGGGGGACCAGCCAACCGGGACCCACGGCCCCCTTCGCGGACAGCGCCACCTGGGGGAACAACTACAGCCTCACCTGGTCCGTGGAGGACTACCTGAAATGGGGCGGAGAGGAGAACCGATCCAAGATTATCCTTGGCCTCCCCCTCTATGGACACATCTACAACGTCGCAGACACCTCTGTGCCCGGCGTAAACCTCGACCCGATCGATTACATCCACGCCATGAGCACAGGGGCCTTCCAGAGCTTCGCGGCCAACAACGGCGGCGAGGTCTGGGATGAGGACGCGACCGCCGTGTACGCCCACGGTGAGTACAAGGGCCGATTCGCTCAGGCGTGGAACGAGAACCTCACGAGCCTGGGGATGAAGATGGACCTGGTCACCCAGTACGATCTGGGCGGTGTCGGCTTCTGGGCGCTCGGGTACGAAGAGGGCTTTGATGGTTTCTGGGGCGAGGTCGCCGATCAGTTCGGGACAGTCGAACCCGATCCCGTCGACCCTCCGGACACCTCCGACGGCCCGGACAGCTCAGACGCTTCGGATGCATTCGATACCGGGGCCGCTCCAGACAGCCAGGGTTCGGATGACGGGGAGACGAGCGTCGATCTCGGTCCCGAGCTCCAGGACGACAACGACTCCGACGAGGACTCCGACGAGGACTCCGACGAGGGCTCCGACGAGGGCTCCGACGAGCCCGAGGCCAACCTGGGCGCCACCTCCGCTCAGACGACCACGAC
>CALCNF010000605.1 GCA_937897815.1 uncultured Pseudomonadota bacterium
CGATGGTGAAGATGTGCAGTTTGGGGTCGCGGTCGAGTTGACCTTCAGCGCGGGCTTCCTCGCTGAGCACGCGGACACCCTGGTCCTTAAAAAGAACACTTCGAGTAGGCCTCTCGTCATGAGGGTCTCACCAGAATTGGTTAATGAGGCCGAGCCTTTCTACCGATTCACCATTGATCTGGATGGTCGTGACCACCAGGTGAAACTGCGCAGTGGCGCGCACAAAGCAACCACTGGAGGGAGCACGACTCGCCCCTTCAGTGACCGTACGGATGTAGGGCCGGGAGCGGGACGTCTTCAAGTTCTTGAAGGCGGCCCGGCCCTGCAGCCGCTTTGTGATTGGAGGCATCTGCGCGTCTGGCAGCGCGATGCTCGGGCCCAGGAGCATCTCGTCGCTCTTGGTACCGCGGACTCCGAGGTCCTTTGGACCGGAGAGTTGCTCGCCTGAGTCTCGCTTGAGGCCGCATCTCGCACGTGCGGCCTCGCGAGTTCGGGACGGGTTAGTTGTCTTCGAGGGCTCGGTCGAGCTCGTTGAAGGCCTCGTTCCGCCGCTTCGCTACCCCCTGAAGCTCCTTAGAAGTGAAGACGTAGCCGTCTCGCTTCGCCGCTTTGTACCCTGACGCGGCCCGGCGAGCCGGCCTCTTCATACGGGTCTTCCTGGCCGATCGCTTCGCCTTTCGCACGACGCGCCAGTTGTTATTGGCGCTGGCTTTCGACGCGCTCACGGTCGACTCCTGAGTGGCGGAAGAGGGAGGGGCGGACGGTGTCGCTGCGTGCTTGGGTGCAGACAGCTGCTTCGGAGGAGCCGGGGCACGCTTCGCATCAACCGGGGTGGTCTTGCTGATCACCTGAGCTTCCGGGAGCTGCCCCAGCACGGCCTTCAGCCACGCGCGCGCGGTCGTCGACTTGACCGCGAAGTTCAGACCGACGAGCGCCAGCCCATCGCGACCCTTCCTGCGGATAAAGGTGTTTACGCCGATGACCGAACCGCTGCCATCGAGCAGCGGCCCTCCTGAGTTGCCCGGATTCAGCGCGGTCTCCGTTTGGAAGACGTGCCAACCGCTGCGGCCCATCATGTCGCTGAACGAGGCTCCGATGGTGCCCGTGGTCAGGCTCCAGGCGGCGCCGCCCCCCGGGTGACCGATCGCGATCGTGGGCTCTCCGATCCCCACGCCCTCAAGGTTGGAGAGGGGCAGAACCGTGAGGTCCGACGGCGCTTGAACGATCTGGAGAACGGCCAGGTCATAGCTGGCGTTCAGGGCGACGACGCGCGCTGGGTAGCCGCCCTTGAGGTCCCGGCTTAGGTCCCCGGTGAGCTTCGCTGGCTTCGTGTAGACAAAGATGTAGGGCCAGACCTTACCCCCGTTGCGAATCACATGGGTGTTGGTGAGCACCAGGCCACTTGAGTCGATGATCGACCCGGTACCCTGGGAGCCCGTGTTTCGATTGGTCCCATGGACCAGCACCACGCCAGGCGCCGCGTCCTGGTAGAGCTTCTTGTAGTTCAGGCTCTCCGCTTGAGATGCGGGCGCCTGAACCAGGGTCAGGGTGAAGGAGAGAGAGAGAGCGAGCAGTACCCGATACATGGGGGCCTCCGAGCGATTTTCGTCGCTACACGATAGGTAGGGTGCACAGCAGTGGCAAGCGGCCGCGCGGGAGATGGACGCGTATTGGAAGCGGGAATTCATTTTCGCTTTCCCGAACCGCCCTGCGAACGAGGGTCGGCTTGTGGTAGCGTCGGCCGCCCGTTTCAGGAGAACACCATGGCTCTGACCTCAACACCGCTGAAGACCTCTCTGCTCGTGACCCTGCTCGCGTTTGGCCCGATGGCGGCATGCGACAGCAGTGGAGGAAGTTCGGGGAGCGGGGACGGAGCAGGCGCCGACGGCTTCACGGTGGTGACCGACGGTGGAGGTGCGGCGCAGACCGACGCTTCAGGCGGACCGACTCTCGACGTCAATAGCCCAGGGGACTCCGTGAGTCCGGGCCCAGATGCTGGCCCCGGTCCCGGTCCTGGTCCCGGCCCCGGCCCCGGTCCGGCGCCAGACGGCCCTGTCGACACGGGGTGCCTCGACGGTCAATACACGGAGACGCTCCCGACGCCAGACGTCTCCATCGACGCTGTGAAGTCCAGCTACAACGTGGCCAACTTGAATCAGTTCATTCTCGACCTTCTCGAGCTGCGCTACCCGACGGGCGCCTACATCGTGAATGAAGCCCTGAACTCCAATAGTCAGCTGGGCGACTGCGTGGCGTACTTCGCTTACGACACGAGCTCCGCTGAGAAGGTCATCGACACCCTCTCTACAGTTGTTCACGAGTGCGGGCACTTCCTCGACATTGAGCTCGGCGGCTGGACCTCCGATGTCTTCGTGCTGACCGAGGACCTGACGCTCCAATGCGAGGGCGGCGACAAGTTTGAGTATGGCGGGAACACCTTCGTGCGCTCGGAGCTGATGAACGACACCTTCGCGAGCCTGCGACCCATGTGTGAGGATGGCCAATGGGGAGGTTGCGACTCCTACGCGGACGTGTACCTGGTCGGCGACTCTGGCAATCAGGGGTTCAACACGGTGATGGAGGAGGTGGTTCAGTACATCAACTCCCTGGCCACGGGGTACGCGTTTCATGACCAGTCCAATTGGACCGTCAGCCAGAAGGACGGAATCCTGACCTTCCTCTGGTACATGCAGCGCTACCTGTACCTGGCCCGCACTCAGTACCCGGAGACGCACTCGTTTATCCTCGGCAACGCTTGCTACAGGGAGTTGATTCTTACGACCTGGGGTCGGGCATGGCTCTATCTGGACGTGACGGACGCCTATCCGAAGCTGGGCATGGAGGATGACCTGCTCAAAGAGCTGGTGATGGCGCCTGAGCTGCTCGCGGAGATCCAGTCCGTGCGAGAAGCCCACGGCTGTCCTTGAGGCTGCGTTAGCTCACCGGTGGCATGAACCTTGCTGCACTCAACGGTCCTGGGGCCTGGTGGCCCCACCCGGGAGAGGAATGATGCAGAAGTTTGGATGGCTTGGGATCGCTCTGGTGCTCAGCTGGACCGCTGGTTGCGCGTCCCATGACGCTCAGGAGTACGGCCAGTGTGAGGCCCCCGATGGCCATCTGCAGGTGATGTACAAGCCCAAGAATCCCCTGTTCACCTTCAGCCATCCGTTCTGTGTCGTCTGCAACAACGCCATCGAGCCCCCGGAGCACGCCGCTTGGGCCGAGTCCATGGGCGCGACAAGCGTCCCCGTCGACCCAGAGCTCCCGTGCCTCTACGTCTACCCCGGGGAGCCCAAGGACATTGAGAGCCTTGAGGAATGCCACTCCCTGGTCTGCGATGGCTCGGCCGTCTACAGCGATATGGTGAGCAGCTCGAATGGGAACCTGGACCTGTCGCCCATCCTGGGAACAAGCGCCCTGGAGGCCTTGGGCGCCGTGGAGACCCAGACGGAGATCGAGTGGTCGCCCTGGGACGACGCGCTCCAGAGGCAGGCGTTCGACGAGCGACAGCTCAACGCTCCCTAGAGTCAGGGACTCCCTGGGTGCAGCCAGGGAGGTGGGGCGCATTCACCCGACGAGCCACCCGTGTTAGCCTGCGGGCATGTCCCTGATCTCCGGAAGCATCGTCGAGCGGTACGTCATTGAGGGCGTCATCGGCGAGGGTGCGATGGCGGTGGTCTACAGGGCACGCCACAAGGACCTGGGAAGCCTGCACGCCATCAAGCAGCTCACCAACCCGGACGCCGAGACGCGCGAGCGTCTGGTCCAGGAGGGACGGCTTCAGTCGAGCCTGAGACACGTCAACGTGATCAGCGTCACGGACCTGGTGGAGATCGACGGCCTCCCCGCCCTGGTCATGGAGTACGTACCCGGCCCGACCCTGCGCGACCTGATTCGGGAGAAGCTCCTGAACCGGAGCCAGACGGACGCCATCGTCGAGGGGCTGTTGAACGGCGTGCGCGCCGCGCACGCCCACGGGCTCGTCCATCGCGACTTGAAGCCCGCGAACATCATGATCGAGGTGACGGCTCAAGGCCTGGTGCCGAAGATCGCCGACTTCGGTCTGGCTAAGATCTTGATGCCGGACGAGACGAGCGTCCTGGCGACCCGAACGGGATGGGCCATGGGGACCCCGGCCTACATGGCGCCGGAGCAGATTCAGGACTCGAGCTCCGTGGACGAGCGCGCGGACGTCTTCGCGCTGGGCGCCATCCTCTACGAGCTGGTCGCGGGAGTCCGCTGCTTCCCAGCCAAGCAGCGTATGGAGCTCTGGAAAGACATCTGCTCGGGTAAGTATGAGCCTCTGGCGAAGCATCAGGAGGATGTGCCTGAGCGCATGGCTCGCGCGGTGGAGGGCGCGCTTCGGACCCAGCCAGGCGATCGTATCTCCAGCGTCTCCGAGCTCATGGAGACGTGGTTTGAAGGTGCGCCCGCCAACGCTCACCTCCCTGTCGAAGAGCGCCTCCGATTGTGGCCAGAAGACCTGCGCACGCGGGCGAGCTCCATGGCGAGCGAGGTCGTGCCCCTTACGGATGGGAGCGGCTCGGAGTCCCTCGAGCTCGACCACACGATGGCCGCGGGCGGATCGCCGTCGAGCGCCTCGGACTCCGCGCCCTCCACGGGGCTGTCTGGGACGTTGGCCGCGAACGAGAAGCTGGAGCCGATCTCGGGCTCGATCAGCCCAACGTCCAGCGCGCCTGACGGACCACGCGCCGCATCGGAGTCTGCGACCGAGCCGAGTCGCCCCAAGCGCTCAAGCTTCGCGGGGCTGGAGGTGATCGCCGGCCTGGTCGTCGTCCTGGTGGTCGCCCTTTGGGCTCTGAACACCGGGGGACCCGCTCCTACAGCAACACAGGGGGCGATGGAGCCAGCCTCGAAGCTGGAAGCTCCGCCTGAACCCGCGCCCGCCCCGCCGTTCGCCCTCCGCAATCCGGCGAGCGAGCAGGCCCAGGGGCGTTTAAATACCGCGGTTGACGCCCTGACCTATGCGGATGTGACTCAGGCCGAGCGCTTGCTCACCGGGCTGCTCTCCGAGCACAAACACGAGCCGGTCGTCCACGCGTTGCTCGCGGTGTGCCACTACCTACGGGGGCGCAACGGGTTGTCCGCCCACGAATCCGCGTGGGCCGCGCGGCTCGCGCGAGACAAGCGCTCTGAGATGGAGCGCTTTATCGTTCTTATGGACGCGACATGGCGCGAGAACGCCGCCAGGCCAGCGCTCAGCGCCCAGTGGAAGGCCGCGAGAGAGGAGTTGGCCCATCCCCTCGTGGAGGCGACCTTCTTTATCGCTTCGCGCTTTCTCGTCGGGGCCGACCGGCGAACCGAGCAGCTCGCTGCGTCGCGTAAACGCTATCCGAGCGCCTCGCTTCTGTGGCTCGTCGAGCTGCGTATCCTGAGCGATCGCGAGGACGACCGGCGCGTGGTCAAGGAGGCCAAAGAGGCGCTAGCGCAACACCCCGAGGCCCCCGCGATCGGTCTTGAGAAGTACAGGGCCATGGCGCGATTGGGGAGCCTCGAGGAGGCCGAGCGGGGGCTGAACCACGTCCTCGTGCAAGACGCGAACCTCCATCGCGCGCGGTTCTCGCTCGCGCGCATCTTCATCCAGCAGGACCGCGAATCGGATCGCCTCAGCCAGATGATGCTCCTCCTCGGAGACACGACGTCGCCCATCGACCAGCTGCTCTTCCTGCTTGAGCACGGCAAGGATCTGGCGGGTCGGGGCCGGCTCGGGGAGGCGAAGAAGGTGTGGGACCTTTGCGCCAGACAGGCCCCAGGGTCTCGCCATTTCACGACGGGCATGGCGTGCGCCTGGGCCGCGCTCGACTCCACAGCCCAGCTTCGCGCGCCTGGAGACGCGACTCCATGGATAGAGCACATTCGGAGCGCGCTCACCCAGCCCGAGATCGACCCGTCGATTCGCGAGCACTTTTCGGTGCTGCTGCTTTGGGACGAGGCCAGGCGCGCCCTCGACGGTGACGACAGCTCCAAAGCCAACGAGCTGCTCGAGCGGGTCAAGGCATTCAAGGAGGGGCAGCTGCCCCTTGGCGTGGGGCGTTGGCTGGTCGACACGGTTCAATTCGAGCTGCTGCTCCGCGCAGGGCAGGGCGACGAGGCGCGCACGCAGCTGGCCGAGTGGGCGGGCGTCTCCGATGAAAGCCTGAGCCGTCATGAGGCCTGCGTGCGCAGCTTCAGGGTGAGCCGGCTCGCGCTGAAGTTAAAGGAGAACGCGAAGGCGAAGGACGCGTCGGAGCGATTCTTGGCGCAGGGCTGCGCCCCTGAGACCTCGTCGGCGCAGGTTCGGGTTGACCTGGCGAGCCTGAATCTCGAGGTGGGAGACAAGGTCGCCGCCGCGGGTCTCGTGAGGGGCCTGGTGAACTCCTGGCGCCGCGCCGATCCGCAATTGCCGGTCCTACGTCGCGCGCTCGCCCTCAAGGAAGAGCTCAAGGGCGTGGAGCCCGTCAAACGCGAGTGAACCCATAGAGACGGTGGGATGGCGGCGAGGGCCTCGGGCTACCTGAGCGAGCCGCCTGTGGCATGATGGCTGGCGATCATCGCTTGGCGTCACGAGCGGCGCCTGAGGGGGCTCGGCGTGAGAGACAAGGTGAACCTGAGAGCGGCGTTTGGGCGCATCACGGAGCCGTGGAGCCCGGTGGTGGCGGGCGAGCTGAACGGACAACAGGTGAAGCTCGCCAAGGCTAGAGGGAGCTACATCTGGCATCACCACGAACACGAAGATGAGCTGTTCCTCGTCATCGAAGGCACCCTCGATATGCACCTGAAGGATGACCGAGGCGCGGCCCGGGTGGTGACGCTGGAAGAGGGCGAGTTCTACATCGTCCCTCGAGGCGTGGAGCATAAGCCTGAGGCGCGAGGCGGGGACGCGCACATGCTCTTGTTCGAGCCGAGCTCCACGCGCTCAACGGGTGCAGTGGATCACGCCTACAGCCTGGAGCCTGAGGAGTTGGCGACGCTCGAGGACCTTTAGGGCTCCTCGGTTTTGCAGGGGCGCGCCGCATGCACGCTCGCTTGCCTGGTCGGGTGCTGTTTAAGCCTCTACGTTATGGGGCGTCAAACGAGATCGGCCCGGTGGAGATGACCAGCTCGTCGAAGTCCACGACCTCGTCTGCGGTCGGTGCCCAGTCTTCGCCGCTGCCTCCAAAGAAGGTGCTGAAGTAGAGGGTGTCGAGTTGCAGGTCTGTCGTGTCGCGGTACCGGATGTCATCTCGGTCCAGGGCGAGCTGTCCATCGAACCAGGACTGGAGCACCCCGTCATGGACGCCGGGAGTGTTCATCACGAGGCGCGTCTGCACCTGGTGCCACTCACCTGGGACGAAGACCTTCTGACCGCCCTCGTCCCAGTAGAGGCTGTCGCCCCACTGGCTCACCTGGTCGGGCATGTACATGTACTGGGTGACCTTCCCATCGGGGCGCCACATGAGACGCGCGCTGAAGCCATCGGTTCCGTCGGGCACGTTGCCGCCCGTATTGCAGTCACCGCCGCACAGGCCTGGCATCTTCCCGCCCTTCACGAAGTCGAGACCCTGGCCAAAGCGCACCCAGTAGGAGACGTAGAGCTCCTCGTAGGCGTCCCCGAGCGGGACCTTGAACTGGCAGCCTCCCAGCGCAGAGCCTACCCCGCCCTCGGGATAGCTCACGCGTAGGAAGCGCTCGCCGTCCTCCTCAGCCACCGTGGCGCGCCCCTCATCGAGGCCGTTGGCCCACGGGGCGGCGTTCTGGAAGTCCTCGATGATCATGTCCTTGGAGTAGGTGCCCAGCTCCTGGTCCTGGAAGTGGGCGTACACGAGGACGTCATAGGGAGCCTCGCCTGAGCATCCGCCCGTACCGTCACAGACGTCGCCCTCTGTCTCCGGGTCCCCATCGTCGCACATCGCCCCTGGCGGCTCGAAGGTCACGTCGCAGCTCGCGCCATTGTGGGTCACGCTCGCCTCGCACAGA
>CALCNF010000606.1 GCA_937897815.1 uncultured Pseudomonadota bacterium
CCGCTTGACGTACTGGACGTATCGAGGACCCGCGGGCTTGCTGGCGAAGATCGACTTCAGGCTCGACTCGGACTTCTTCTCCTTCTTGCACTCGGGGCACCTCTTCACCCCGCACTTCTCCAGAGGCACCTCGTTGACCAGGCAGTTGTAGTTCTTGGCGAAGCTGTCGGAGTCGAAGTTCAACTCGTAGTGATCGTTGACCGCGTCGATGGCGTCCGCGCCGGTCTTGGACGTCCGCTGGGCCTCGATTCGAGTGGTGGCTCGAACCAGCGACATCACGTCGGAGACGGCCGCCGGCTTGAGGACCTTACAGACCTTCTTGCCCTTGCACTCGGAGTCGGCGCAGTCCGTGTCGCCATCCCCGTCATTGTCCTTGCCGTCGGTGCAGCTGGTCTCGACCTTGGGCTTCTCCTTGGGCTTGGGAGGGGGCTGCGGATCGGCGTACGCCAAGACCACGTCTGTGGCGAAGATGATGTGCGCGTCGCCAGCCCTCGCCCAGCCCTTGGTCATCGCCATCGCTCGGACCTCCCTGTCAAAGCGGCGGCGGTCCACGGTGAGGATGTCCAGGTCGTCTCCCGGAAGCAGCCGTGGCTTGTCACCACCGCCCTTGAGCATGGGCGCCTCCGCTCGAAAGGAGCGCTCATCAATCAGCGCCTCGCCCTCGCTGTCGACCGCCCAACCCATGTAGGCCTTACGGAACCTGGAGCTGGTGTATCGCATCCCGTGAGAGAGCTCGAAGCTCTGGCCCGCGTCCGTGATCTTCGCCTGGGATCCATCCGAGTACCCGGGAATGTCTCGGTCGATGCGAAGGCTATCGGCGCGATGTTTGAGCCGGTTGTGCACCGGGACCCGAACCGAGAGGACGTGACCCTCACCTCGGGTTCGGTGTGTATCCTTGACGTTCACGCGCAAGGTGACCGACTCCCCGTCTGGACACGAGCGAGAGAGATAGACCCACACGCTCAGCGCGCCCAGATCGTCTCCCCCGGGCGCCAGCTCGGGAAACTCAAACTCCTGAGCCTTGGGCGCCCAGGCGCACTCGCTGCTCGTCGTCACCCATGCCGAAGAGCTGAAGTAGGGCTTATCGCTGACGTTCTTCACGGCCATGGAGACCTTGATCCACTCGCCTGCGTCCGGGATCCCGTTCCCAGCCCCCGTACCGCCGCGCTCGGCGCCGAGGGTCGTGCTCTTCTGGATGATCTTCAATCGCTCCGTCTCGGAGGAGACAGAGACATACTTGGAGAAGTCGATCTCAGCGCGATCCAGGTTCACCTTCAGGAGCTCGCCCACACCGGGAAAGCCAAGGTACTCGGCCAGAATCATCTCCAGAGCGCTGTCTTCGGTGGAGAGCACGAGGAGCTCGTGCACAAGCTCCGAGCGCTTTCGGATGCTGTCCGCGTCGAGCACCCGCTTGGCCTGACGTCGCACCGCGGCCCTGAGCCTCTTCTTCAGATCCTTGGAGTCGATGATCAGCGCCGAATATCCGTGGGTCTTCGCCAGACTCTTCAGCCGCGCCAGGCGGTGCTTGAGCCCCGCCTCTATGGCCTCCTCCATCCAGGACTTGGAGGGCTGCATCACTCCCTTCGTATAGACCTTACTCAGACGCGAGATCGCGCTGACATCAGCCGGCTTGGCCGCCCAGGAGGGAGCTCCAGAAAGAAGAACGGCTGTGATCGCCAAAGAGGCGACTAAACGGACCATACTCGTACCTCAAGAATGTCGGGGTAGAGGAGAATGCTAAGACAGCGCGTCCGAACTGACAACGGCACCCGGGCTCGCGAGGGCCGCGGCCTGAGCGCATTCCCTCGATGATCATTCCAGACCGATGATCTCACCGGATTCGCTGAGATTGATACGATGAGCCAGAGGACTGCGCGGCAGTCCGGGCATCCTCACGATGTCCCCGGTGAGCACCACCAGAAACCCCGCGCCGGCGTTGATCGTCACGCCTCGCACGGTGATCTGAAAGTCTCTGGGCCTGCCTCGGAGCTTCGGATCATCGGAGAGGGAGCTCGGCGCCTTGGCGATGCACACGGGCAGGTCCCCATAGCCGAGCTTATCAGCCAGGCGGATCTCCCGAGCGGCGGTCTTGGTGAAGACCACGTCGTCCGCCCCGTACATCTTCTGAGCGATCGATCGAATCTTGGTGGGGATGTCGCTGTGCCGCTCATAGAGGGGCTGAAATCGCGTTGCCGCCCCAGACGCGGCTTTCATGACCGTCTGGGCCAGCTCCACGGCGCCCTGGCCGCCGCGGGCGTGATGCTCGCTCAGGGCGAAGGCGACCCCGAGGGACTCGCAGAGCTCCTCGACCACGGCGATCTCCTCGGCCGTGTCCGACGCGAAGCGGTTCAGGGCCACGACGACGGGCTTTTGGAACTGTCCGACGCTCTCCAGGTGCTTCTCCAGGTTCGGCAGCCCGGCGCGCACCGCGGCGGCGTTGGGCTCTTGCAGGGCGTCTTTGGCCACGCCTCCGTGCATCTTCAGAGCGCGAACGGTCGCCACCAGGACCACGGCCGCGGGATCGAGTCCCGTCTCGGTGCACTTGATGTCGAAGAACTTCTCAGCGCCCAGGTCGAACCCGAAACCAGCCTCCGTGATGGCCCACTCGGCGTGGTGCATGGCCATCCGGGTGGCGATCACCGAGTTGCACCCGTGAGCGATGTTGGCGAAGGGGCCGCCGTGGATGAACACGGGCGTCCCCTCAAAGGACTGAACCAGGTTGGGGTGCAGGGCATCGCGAAGGAGCGCCATCATGGCCCCGGTGCCGCCGAGGGCCTCCGCGTAGACCGGCTCGCCGGACCAGGTGTAGGCGACGAGCGTTCGATCGAGGCGGCGGCGCAGGTCCTCGGCGTCCGAGGCCAGACACAGCATGGCCATCACCTCGGAGGCCGCCGTGATGTCAAAGCCCGTCTCGCTCGGGTGCCCGTGTGTGCGCCCGCCCAGGCCCGTCA
>CALCNF010000607.1 GCA_937897815.1 uncultured Pseudomonadota bacterium
GAGCGCTCTTCCCGATGGGCCGCCCATCGATTGAGACCACCTGCTCAAACGACTCGAACCCCTCAAGAGACGCATAGGGCAGAGCCACGCGCTCGGCCTGTCCCAGAGCCGAGGCCACGGCCGGCGCCAGCGTGCCCGAGACGAGGGAGGTCTTTCCTGCACCCGACACGCCCGTCACGGCCGTCAGGGCCCCGACCGGGACCTGGAGATCCACGCCAGTAAGGTTGTGGCCGGACGCGCCACGAAGGGCCACGGTGGCCGCTGGAGCCCGACCACGGCCGGGACGGCCGACCGGCCGACGACCGGCCAGGAAGGCTCCGGTCAGGGAGTCGGAGCTCTCCATGAGCTGCTCCAAAGTTCCTTGAGCGACGACCGTTCCGCCCTGCTGTCCCGCTCCAGGCCCGAAGTCGATCAGGAGATCGGCCGCGCGCATGACCTCATGGCTGTGTTCGATGACGATCAGGCTGTTGCCCTGGGCGCGCAGCTCACGAAGGACCTCGATCACTCGGGCGGTGTCCTCGGGGTGGAGACCCGATGTCGGCTCGTCGAGAATGTACGTCACTCCGGTCAAGGTCGACACCACCTGCCCGGCGAGTCGAAGCCGTCGCAGCTCACCAGCGCTCAGCGTGAACGCGCCGCGATCCGAGCTCAGATACGTCAGCCCCAGGCTACGCACGACCTGGAGTCGCGCTTTGAGTTCTTCCAGAGCCTCCCGCTCCAGCGGGCCGCAGTCCTGCTCGGCCAGGAGCCCAAGGAGCACGCCCTCCAGTTCGCCCATCTCCAGGCCCGCGAGCTCGGGCAAGCTCCGCCCGCGCCACAAGACGCGCCGCGCAGACTCACAGATGCGGGCTCCGTCGCAGGCCTCACAGACCAGCTCGTCAGCGGTCCCGAGCCCCTCGCACACGGGGCACATTCCCGATGGATGGTTAAAGGAGAACAGGGAGGGCTCGAGTGGCGGCACATCCAATCGGCACTCCGAGCATCGAGGACGCGCCGCATAGTGATGATCCGTGCCGCTCTCCATACGGTGAACGATTGCGACTCCGCCCCCCTGTTGGCGAGCCGTCTCCAGGGAGTCGACGAGCCGGGGCTTGTCATCGGCACGGACGATCCAGCGATCGATCACCACCTCGAGCCGGGGCTCCTCCTCCTGGGGCCGGCCGTCCCAAGAGGCCAGATCCACAACCTCTCCGTCGACGCGAACCCGAACGAACCCGCGCCCTCGCAGGTCCTGGACGACCTCGTTCGGATCCCCGCCCATGGCCGGGAGGGGAGCGAGGATCATCACTCGGCTGCCCTCCGGCCAGCTCAGCACCTCGTGTGCGGCCTCCTCGATGGTCGTCGCGCGCACCGGCTTTCCGCATCCAGGACAGGTCGCTTGGCCAAACCGGGCGAAGAGCCCTCGGAGGTGGTCGTGGATCTCCGTGAGGGTCCCCACGGTCGATCGCGAGCGCGCACCCGAGGCGTGCTGAGCGATGGCCAACGTGGGGTTCAGCCCGCCGATCCAATCCACGTCAGGCTGAGGCAACGTCTCCGTCACGGCGCGGGCGTGGGAAGATAAGGAAGCCACATAACGGCGGCGGCCCTCCGCGTGCAGCGTGTGGATACCCAGCGAGGTCTTGCCTGAGCCCGACACACCGGTCAGCACGACCAGCTGCTTGTGAGGCAACTCGAGATCGATGCTCTTTAGATTGTGTACGCGCGCGCCGCGCACTCGAATGAAGTCCAGGCTCATTTGACCCTCGTCAGTGTAGAGAATCCTGGACCGTCCGGGTGGTTCTGTGCAACACAGCGCGTCCTTGGACGGACCTGCGGTTGCTCGCTGGCCCCACCCCATGCGATGATCTCGCTCTCGTGATGACCTATCGATGCGCCAGACGCATGAGGGAGTCTCCCCGGACATGAAGCTGCTCTACGCCGGTGCCACCCACGTCGGGATGAAGCGCGACCACAATGAGGACAACTTCTCGCTCATGCCGGAGCAGAACCTCTTCGTGGTCGCTGATGGGATGGGTGGACACGCCTCAGGCGAGGTCGCCAGCCGAATCGCCGTCGAATCGGTGCGACAGTTCTTCGAGGACACGCTGTCTGATGAGGACATCACGTGGCCCTTCAAGCTGGACCGTGAGATGGGCTACCTTGAGAACCGCATGGGAACCAGCGTGAAGCTGGCCAACAAGAACATCTTTGAGTCGGCCCTCGCCGATCCTCGCTACAAGGGGATGGGGACCACCTTCGTTGGCTTTGTGGCCGCGGAGGACGCGATTGTAGTTGGCCATGTGGGTGACAGCCGCTGCTATCGCGTGCGAGACGGCAAGATCGAGCAGCTGACCGAGGACCACTCGCTGCTGAACGACTACAAGAAGATCCAGAAGCTGACGCCTGAAGAGGAAGAGAACTTCCCCCACAAGAACATCATCGTTCGAGCTCTGGGGATGAAGGATTCGGTCGAGGTCGACGTGGTGACCGCGACTCCACAAGAGGGCGATATTCTCGTGTTGTGCTCCGATGGACTCAACGGCGAGATCAGCGATGACGAGATCCTGAGTCGCGTCCTGGAGTTCGAGGAGGACCTCGACGGGGGCGTCGAGTCTCTGATCGAGGGCGCTTGCGAGAACGGCGGCAAGGACAACGTCACGGTCGTCCTCGTGAAGTACGTGTCGGACTGAGCTCCGCGCTCAGCTCGCCGCAGCGTAGACGCCCAGCGAACGGAAGTGTGGCAGCTCGGAGCGCCCACGTAGGTGCGCGTCCATGATCCGCTCGGGCGTTCCCGTGTCGGCCCAGAAGGCGTCCGTCTCCCACCCTAAGACGCGGGCCCCTCGTTCGATCCACGGCAGATATCCATCTCGGACAACGCACGACTTCCCCTGCGGAAGCAGCTTGAGGAGCTCGGTCGAGGCCAGATGAACCCCGCAGAACACAGCGCCGTCGTCTCTGGCCTCGGGCGCGATGCTCTCGACGCCCCCTACGTCATCCCGCAGGACGACCCGCAGCGCGGTGGCGTGCTCGGCCCGGGTGAGCATCCACGTGCCCTGGGCGCCCTCGCGCTCATGGGCCAGCGCCATCTTCGAGAGATCGGCCGAGAAGACCGCGTCCGCGTTCACGACCCAGAACAGCCCTGGATCGAACCAGCTCTCCAGATTCTTGAGCGCGCCGCCGGTCCCGAGAAGCTCGGGTTCATGGGAGACGTACCACTCAACCTCTGGGTAACGCTTCGCCAGAACCGTATCCACGTAATGCGCCACAGCCTCCGCGAGGTGATGGGTGTTCACGGCGATACGCCGGACGCCCTGCTCCACGAGCTGGGCGGCCGCATAGGCGATCAGCGGCGCGCCGAAGAAAGGGACCAGCGGTTTCGGAGTGTGCAAGGTGATCGGCCGCAACCGACTGCCATGACCCGCAGCGAGAATCAGCCCCTGTCTTGCCCTGTCCGTCATCACGCCCTCCCCTCTTCAGCCAATGGGCCGTATCCGGCCAACCCAGGCTACGAGAGACGACGAGGTCCGACAAAAAGCCGACGCGAATAGCGGGCCTGAGCTAGGGCCTCTCGGACTGCACCTGCAGGTTGAGGTCCAGGATAACGACACACACATCCGAGTCCGGGAGCGACGCTGGCCAGGGCCCGTTGTCTGCCTTCGCCTCATCGTTGAAGCGCAGGAGCTCGGGAGCGCTGCCGGCGACACCCGTCGTCAGGAGCGCGAGGCGGACCGCGTGCTCGCCTGAAGACCGCGCGCGGAGCCGCGACACTGGAATGCGGCCCACGAGCAGAGGAGCGGCCCCGAGACGCTGAAGCTCCAGCCCCGTTGCGGTCCAACTCCCCGCGAGGGCGCCGATCTCCGGCGCCGAACCCATCGCTGCAGCACCTTGGCCCCGCGGGTGCTCCTGAGCCGGAGCGCGTAACCAGACAGCGAACACCTCAATGGCCTCCAACTGCTCGACCGCGAGGGGACCGAGCCGAGCGCCCCCGAGCGCGATACCCGAGAGCCCGTCTCGCTCCGTCGGTCGCCAGCGTCGCCCGCCTTCCGAGCGTGGCGCGTCGCCGTCGGCGCCCAGGGGCCAGGTGATCACCCCACCGTTGTTCAGGACGACGCGGAGCAGCACCTGCAAGCGCAGCTGCTCTTGAGCCAGCGGGAAACTATCAAACCCTGTCACCAGGAGCCTCGGCCGAATGAAGACCTCACCGGTGCCCCCCAGGTCCAGGGTGTCCACACGCTCGCCCTCGACGTAGGCGTGGGCCGGCTGAAGGGTCAAGACGGGCAACTGCGGACCGGCGCACCCCGAGCACAGCACGACGATAAGCGCCACAAGAACTGGGAGCCACCTCACCACGGGAGCCCTCGGCGCATCAGCCGTGGAAGAACGCTCTTCTCCCAGTCTTGCGCATCCTCAAAGCGAGGGTGGAGGCGCTCGGCGCGCCGAAAGGCGGGCGGATGACGGTAGCGCGCGCCGGGCTCAACCCCCATCCCGAGACGATGATGAAGCAGCTCGTGGTACAGCACGAAGCCCACAAACCAGGCTGGCACAGCCGGTTGGTCCAGGAGGGGATGAATGCGAATGGTCTGCTGCTCCGCCGTGTAGCTGCCCAGACGGATCGAGCGCTGGGACCTGCGCATTCGCCGACGTAGTCCCCAGGTGACACCGACCGTCGTCGCCTCACCGAACGCCCGCGTAGACTCCTCCTGAAGCAGCGCCTGAAGATCGTGGGTTCGGCCTCGCGGCCTGAGGCGCGGCTGCCTTCTATGAGCAGACTCAGGCGCCGGGAGACCATTGATGAGCGCGCGCATGGGCGCCCGGCCCCCGGGCCCATCCAACACGAATCCAACGACCACATCGAGCGCGTCCAGCCCCTGTTCCAGGATCCGCTGCGAGACGCGCACCTCAAGGCCGCTTCGATCTCGGCGGACGCTCACCAGCCGCACGCGGTTCCGCGTGACGACCACTCGGGCAGGCTCTGGAGCGCGCACCGCGAGGCGGCGTTCAAGCTCGACCGCCAGACCCATGGATGTGCCGGCCGGCCTCAAGTGGACTCCTCAAGGCTGACCTTGTTGCGCCGCTTTTTCCGGCCCTTCAGGGCGATCCAGTGGAGCGTAAGCGCCACGGCGGAGAGGACCATCAGCGCCGCCGCTGCGTCGAGCCACGGCAGCGCGGTGCGGGTGACGGTGGCGCCCCCCTCGAGGACCTCTCGGGCCGCGACGAGATCGTGGAGAATCCCGGCGAAGAACAGCTGCATAGCCACCGTGATCGCCGCGTAGAAGGGCCGCACGAGACGCTGCTTCGCCAGGTGAGCCTTCAGGTAGATCACGAAGAAGCTGAAGATCACGATGTACATGCCCACGTGCATGTACCAGTCCTTCAGACCGGCGCCTGTGATCACAAAGAGCCCGATAGCCGCCGACGCCGTAAAGAGGACAGTCGCGGTCCAAAGGACGCGCGACTGCACCCGCTTGAGGGTCGCCGCAACCTGGCGGGGATCTACGGCGACCTCTGGGAGGGTCGCCTGGCTCTTCAAACGAGCCAGGGCACGGTCGGCGAGATCCTCGGTGATCTCCACGACGTTCTCATCGGCCTCCGCGTCGGGTAGCGCCTCTTGAGCCTCGGCCGACCTGGGCTTCTCGTCCTCTCCCAATTCGCTCATGACCGCGAGGTTATCAGGGGGATCGGTGGCGTCAACGGAACTCCTGGCCCTTCCATGCTGAGATTCGGTTGACAAGCTGACCGTAGCTTCCTATCTACTCCGTCCCGGGTACGGAAGCCATGCGCCTGTAGCTCAGCAGGATAGAGCAACGGCCTTCTAAGCCGTGGGTCGCAGGTTCGAATCCTGCTCGGGGTGCCATTAACAACTAATAGGAAGGAAAAAACGTGGGCTATCATTATGGAGATTTTTTAGGCTACGGGA
>CALCNF010000608.1 GCA_937897815.1 uncultured Pseudomonadota bacterium
CACCCGCGTAGGCCTCACAGTCGGCGATGTTGATGACGTGCCGGGTGTCGTTGGCCCCGGTGCCGAAGCGATCCGAGAGGGTCAGATCCCCGGCGCCCTCAATGCGCGAGAGCGAGAAGCCCGTGATCTCCGCGTGGGCGGGCTCGGGGAGCGCGCCGAGCGCGGTCACGCACGCGAGCGCGATGATTCCTGCGATCTTCTGGTGTGAAAGCACCCTGGTCTCCTGAAGTAGGATTCGATGGTCAAGGGACCACCGGCCTTCGGTTTTGTCAAAATGGTTCTGGCCCGCGGTGTCGCTACCAGAGCTCGTCCCGGACGACCGTCCCGACCACCTCACCGACCAGGTTGGCGGTCCGCATCAGGGCGTCCGACACGATCCAACAGGTCAGAGCGCCATCTTCATCCCGTCGAACGCTGCCGACGAGCGAACCGTCGAGCTCCATGGCGTCTCTGAGAGCGGCGGCCCGCTCGGTGGATCGGAGGAGACCCTCGGTCTGATCCACCTCATCGAGGACGGCCTTGAGCTGTAGATTTGGATCGCCCGTCGAGAGGGTGACCGACGCGGCCAGGCCTGAGAAGACCGGCGCCTGGACCACCTGGATGTGCACGGGTGTGTTGGCCAGCTCGGGCACGAGGGCCTTGAGATGCCGACGCGCCGCGCTCGCCCAGGGATCGGCCTCGGCGGTGGCGCCGGGTC
Organism: uncultured Pseudomonadota bacterium; assembly: GCA_937897815.1. Lineage (GTDB taxonomy): Bacteria > Myxococcota_A > UBA9042 > PHBI01 > CALCNF01 > CALCNF01. Next base: position 698 of record CALCNF010000608.1, read on the forward strand.
CGTCTGGGAGCAGGTTGAACGCCAGGACCCCGGCGAAGGGTCCGGGATCGGGTATCCGGTGGCTGAGCAGTGAGACCGTCTGGCTGCTCAAGGCCTCCTGGCCTTCGCGTCCGGACATGGACGCGCCGACGAGCACGGTGGCCGTCACGGCCGACAGCGGAGTGGCCTTGTGGGCGGCGCGCACCAGGGGCGCCAGGGCGCTGGCCGCCGGGTTGGCGATGGCCACGAGGCTCTCGAGGTCCTCAAGCACGGCGCGATCCGTGCCCGGGCCCAGGGTGGTCACATCCTCGTGTGCCGCGCCCGAGCAGTCGAAGACCAGGGCGCCTCGATCTCGGAGCGTGGGCGCGAGGGCCAGGCTCACCTCCGGCGGGGTGGCCAGGATCGCGATGTCGACCTTGTCCACATCGATGGAGTCGGGGGACTGGACCTGGAGCGCGGCGCCCGGCCAGGGGACCTCCTCACCGGCGCTGCGCACGCCCGTGATCTGGAGGGTCGCGAGCTCCTCGATGGTCTCTCCTTCGAGGGCGACGAGGATCTCGCGGCCGAGGACGCCCGTGGCACCGTAAACGACGATCTGAGTAGAGTCAGAGGACACGGCTTGTCTCCTGGGTCGAGGTTGTGCGCCTTCCTACCAGGGGATGGGCTCGCATGCTACACTCCTGAGTCGGTCCGGAGATCGAGTACGAGATTTGTTGAAGCGATTGCACATGGCTCTCAGAGCCTCGCTGTTCGTGGCGCTGCGCCGGGCCCTGCCCGATCATGCGCGCCTGGCGACCGCGACCGGCAAGGCGCTCCAGGGCGCGGAGCGCCTGCTTGAGGCCGAGCGCGTCTTCGAGCGCGCCACCCGGCTCGACCCCCAGCTCTTCGAGGCCCACCTGGCGCTGGGGACGCTCCGATCCTCCATGGGTCGGCTGGAGGACGCGCGCGTCGCCTTCTTGAGGGCCCGCCGGGTAAACCCGTCGAACGCCGAGGTCTCATTCGCCCTCGGCAACACCTACTTCGAGTGCGGTGAGATCGACCTGGCGCGGGCGGCCTACGAGGTGGCGATTCACCTCCAGCCGGACTACGCGAGGGCTCACTTCAACCTGGGCCACGCCTTTAAAGAGCAGGGCATGTTGCAGCGCGCGGCCCGCTCGTTTCGTCGGGCCCTGGTCGCGGAGCCGCGGTTCTACAAGGCGCGGTTCATGCTGGCCTACGTCTACGCCCTGATGGACCTGAACGAGGAGGCGGTCGAGCACTACCGCAAGACGATTCACCAGAGCCCGACGTACGTGAAGGCCTATTACAATCTGGGCAACTGCTACCTGAAAGACGGGCTGCTCCATGAGGCGTTGGAGGCCTACCAGACCATCCTGGAGCTGGAGCCGTCCCACGCTCGAGCGCACTTCGCCATCGGCCAGGCCCGCGCCCGCGCCGGTCAGTGGGTGGAGGCGCTCGTCTCCTTTCAGCGCGCGCTCTCGGTGCGGCTGGACTTCCCCGAGTGCCACCTGGCCTATGCGCGCGCCCTCGAGGCCGTATCTCGGGTTCGCGAGGCGCTTCATCACTACCGGATCTACGTCAATGACCCCGCCTCTGCGGACCAACGTGAGGAGGTCCGGGAGCACATCGAGACCCTCTCGCGCCTGGGTTACGTGAGTAACACCACCATCGAGATGCGCGCGCTCACGGCGGAAGACGTCGGACGGGATCTCTGATAGAGCCCCTCTTCCTTTCGCAGATCTCAGGGAGTCGCAGGGCGTGATTCGAGTCGTCGGCATCGCAGGAGGCACCGCCTCGGGAAAGAGCACCCTGGCCCAGCAGATCCGGACCGCGCTGGGCTCGGAGCGCTGCGCCTTGCTCGGACAGGATCACTACTACCGGGACCTCGCGCATCTTCCTTACGAAGAGCGAGGGAAGATGAACTTCGATCACCCGGAGTCCATCGACTTCGAGCTCCTGTGTCAGCACGTGCGCTCCCTGAAGTCGAGCGAGCCCATCGAGGTGCCCCAATATGACTTCAGCCGACACCTGCGCCTGTCGGGTGGCACCGAGCTGGAGCCCCGCGCCATCATCATCGTCGAGGGGATCCTGGTCTTCTCCTGTCCCGAGCTGGTCGATCTGATGGACATCAAGGTCTTCGTGGAGGCGCCCGACGACATCCGCCTGGCCCGCCGCGTGCGCCGGGACATTCGGGAGCGCGGCCGCGACGTCGAGGGCGTGCTGAGCCAGTTCCTCGGGACGGTCCGGCCGATGCACGAGCAGTTCGTGGCGCCGACCCGCTCCCTGGCCGATCTGGTCGTCGTCGGGAGAGGCGACAACGGCGTGGTCGTGGACATGTTCGCGCGCTCCCTGGCGAGCATGGCGGACGGAGAGGCCGCGCTCTGGGAATCACCAGACGCGCTCGATGGTTGACCCGCAGCGGCCGGGAGTGCTAAGCCGAGCCGCCCTCGTACTCTGAGGAATGAGCGCTCGATGGACACTCTCGCTTGGAACGGCCCGCTGCCTCGGCACCTGGCCATCATCATGGATGGCAATGGCCGGTGGGCTGAGCGCCAGGGACTCTCTCGCCTGGTGGGCCATGAGCAGGGCGCGGACGTCGTGCGCGAGATCGTGCGCACGTGCCGTAAGATCGGAATCGAGGCCCTGACGCTGTACGCCTTCAGCGCGCAGAACTGGGGACGACCGGACGAAGAGGTCACGGCGCTGATGTCGCTGCTGACGCGCTACGTGAAGAGCGAGCGCTCTGAGATTCTGGACAACAACATTCGCTTCAACGCCATCGGTGACCTGGACGCTCTGCCCCGCCCGGTCCGCTTCGCGGTCGAGGAGCTGGTGGACGCCTCGAGCGAGGGGAAGGGCATGGTCCTCACCCTCGCGCTGTCCTACGGAGGTCGCGAGGAGATCGTTCACGCCGCCCGCCGTCTGGCAACCGAGGCCGCCGCGGGTCGGCTCGACCCCAAGTCCATCGACGCCGGACACGTAGAGGCCGCCCTGTGGACCCACGGGCTGCCCGCCGACGTGGACCTCGTGATCCGCACCAGCGGTGAGCAGCGCATCTCGAACTTCCTGCTCTGGCAGCTCGCCTACGCGGAGCTCTGGTTTACAGAGGTCCCCTGGCCGGCGTTCACCCAGGAGCACCTCTTCGAGGCGTTTACGGAGTATGGCGCTCGCGAGCGTCGCTTCGGTGAACTCGCCAGCCGGGAGCGCGCCCTTTGCTGACGCGCATTCTGACCGCTCTGGTCCTGGCGCCGCTCGTCATCTGGCTGATCATGTGGGGCCCCCCGTGGGGCATCGCGGCCCTGATCATCGGGGCCGCCGCAGCCTGCTTCCTTGAGATCTTCCAGATGGTCCTCCCCGGTCGAACGTTTGAGCGCGTCGCAGGGACCCTCCTTGGTGTGGGCGCGCTCGTGACCTTCGTGTTCGCGCCCGTCAGCTACTGGAGCATCGTGGGCGCCGTGGCGCTCCTCGTGCCGCCGTGCGTGGTCCTGGTTCGGCCCGAGCCTATCGAGGGCGCCGCCCTGCGGATGTTCACCCTCTGGGGAGCGCTCCTG
>CALCNF010000609.1 GCA_937897815.1 uncultured Pseudomonadota bacterium
GAGGAGATCATGGAGGCTGAACGCTGCCTGGACGAGCTCACCGAGAGCGCCATATCCGGAGCGCGTCACCGGCTCGTGGCCCGGCAGCAGCGTGCGAAGATGAAGCGCCTTCAAGCGTCTCTCGCCCGACTGCCTGGCGGCGGCGGCGATGACCCCCTGGCGAACCTGAGAGATCAGATCGAGTTCGCAGACCTGGCGGCCGCGAGCGCCCGAGCGACGAGCCTCGGGCTTGAAGATTCGATCACGGCTTTGACCGGACGCACCTGGGTTCCGAGTCTGGTGCCCGACGCCGAGCGTCGAGAGACCCGCCTTGAAGACATTGAGCTGCCCCTCCCTTTGCTTAAGCGGAGGAGCTCAGACCCCTGGGTGAGCGGCGCAGGCGCGGGCTCAAGGCTCGCGGAGGCGATCGCAACGTCTATCCACAGGCAGGCCATCGAGAGGCTCTCGTCTGAGCCGGCGCCCGAAGCCCTGGAGTCGGTCGCGAACACTCGGGACGCGCTCGACAAGAGCCGTATTCGGGCCCTTCAAATCGAGGGATTGAGCGCCGTTCGTGATGCGCGGAGACTCCAGGAGGGGCTGGAGCGATTGCCGGAGCTGCGCTCGGTAGTCGTATACGGCAACAGCGAAGCCCTGTTTGAGGCCCATCGGGCGGACAAGGCCGAGCTGGAGCGTCTGTGTGACCAGATCATCGCTCAGGGCGCCGCGCTCAACGAGCTCCTGAACGCGGTGCTTCTCCTTCGCCGACAGCTGATCTTTCATGCGATGGTGGCGGAGCGCGGCCGCGAGCTCCGCGCCACCGGTACCCCTGTCGACATTCGACCTCTCGTGCGACGCGTCTTCGCCTCCTCTCGAGCCGCCCACGTCCTCGAGCGACCGGGCCGGCGAAGCCTGGAGGCATTTTACAGCCTCAAGGAGGGGCCCTTAAGCCGGCCCCAGCACCTACACGAGGCGGTCGAGGCGTTCGTGACGGGTGACAGAGCCGTACCCAAAGAGAAGAAGCGTCCGTCGCCAGCGACGGCCACCGCGACACTCGCGGTGGCACGGCTCCTGGCGAAGCTGTCCGATGACCGAGTCCATGTACCGCTTCGCGCTGCAAAGCAGGCCGTGCGTAAGTGGCGCTTTCCGGTCCCTGGGTATCCTGAGAAGCCCAACGACGCGCTGCAAGTGCTCGCGGACGACCTGACGGCCTGGGTACATCTCCCGGCAGCCATCTGGTCAGAGGCGGCCCTGGAGCAGCTGATCGGCGACCTCCAGTCCAACGTAGATACACTGAACAACCTGACCACATCGCATCGTCCGACCGACGGGATGAAGGTGGGGAGCGCCATCACCCTCCGGGACGGCATGCACATCGAGGTCGTCCTCGCGCTGACCGCCGAGCACAGCGGCGCGCTTGAGGTCACGTTGGCGGGGGTCGAGCTTGTGGGTGAGGGGCTCTACAGAGAGGACACCCCAGGCCTGCTGTTTACCAGCCATCGCTTGAGCCTTCCCGCGGCGGTGGACCCGAAGCGGGGTCTGCTTCGAGTGCGCCTGCCGTGAGCGCCCGCGCGAGAGCGGCGCGCGAGCGCGGACGGCACGCACGCTTGCGCACGAGAGGGCCCTGCGTTATCTGAGGTCGCAACCCTCTTTGCACTCGACGAGGTCCCATGGACTACGACGTCTTTTTCTCCATCAGCCAGACGCCAGCGAACGGGGAACTGCCCTCGGAAGCGACGATGTTCTCCAACTTCTTCGCGCAGGTCGAGGCCGCAGACCGCCTCGGCTACGGGACCGCCTGGATCGCAGAGTCTCATCTCTCCAGCGAGGTGCAGAAGAGCAACCGGAACCCCGTCATCCCCCACTGGCAGGGAGAGGTGGGGCTGAACGTCGACATGCTTCAGCTGGCCCATCGCGTCTTCGCACGCACGAAGCGGATCCAGGTGGGCAGCGCGATCACGAATATCCTCTGCATGGGTGGCCCGGTGGCCCACGCAGAGCGCGTCGCTTACTTCCTTGCGCTCCATGGCCTCGACCCAGAGGAGCAGCGTCGCTTGAACGTCGGGTTTGCTGCCGGGCGCTTTGACTTCATGAACCGGGCCTCCGGCGTTGTGCCGCGCAACCCCGTCGAAGAGGCCGCAGGACGAGTTTGGAAGGGCAAGATCTTCGCTGAGGCCGCAGAGATCTTCTGTCGCCTCCTCGCCGGCGAGACTCTGTCGAGCGACGACATTTCCCAGCAGGCCTTGGGCCGCGGCGACTTCAGAACCGATGAAGACTGGGAGCGTATTCAGGAGCTCGCTGGGACGGACTCGGACAGCATTCCTCTGGATCCCCAGTGGACATTCGAGTCCCTGAAGATCATTCCCCAGGACTTCCGGCGTGACCTGCTCCAGCTCGTGATTGGCAGCCATGACGGCCCCACGCAAGAGATGGTTCAGGCATACGCTCCATGCCACGTGTTCAACCTCAGCATCACCCGACCCGAGGTGATCGAGAGCACCCACCAACGCCTGGCGGCCGCCTACCATCCCGAGGGAGGGTCGTGGGAGCGACGCAATATGCCGCGAACCACCTTCGTGTTCCTCAACGCCGAGCCTGGACTCACGCCCGAAGCGCAGCGTGAGCGCGCCCATGAGGAGGCCCGCGCCGCGCTGGCTACCTACTGGACAGCGCTCGAGGGGACGCTCGACCCGTCCAAGGTAGAGCGCGCGGCGGACAACGCGCTCATCGGCAACAGCGAGGACGTCGCTCAGCAGATGCTCGAGCGCTTCCACGCGGACGACCGGCTCATGCTCTGGTTCGACTTCTTCAATCACGACAACGCCCGGGTCATCTCCAACATGGAGGCGTTCATGAGCGAGGTGGCGCCCCGCGTCGCCGAGGCGATGAACCGATGACGCGGCTGAAGGGACCGGCGTCTGTCGCAGGTGATCGCCCCGGGGCGAACGTCTACCCGGAGAGCCCTGTGGGCGAGTCCATCGAGGGCATCCCGACCGGTCGAGAGGTGGATTGGGAGCCGCTGGTGGACTACCGGCGAAATGGGGTAAGCGAGACCACGGTCCACGGCGCCGTGGCTTGGGCGAGCGGCGATGAGGTCCTTCACTCTTTTGGTGGCAACGTTCTCTGCTACGGCCGCAGCATGATGAAGCCCATCACGATGAAGGTCTTCGCAGAAGCGCTGGACTCCAAGCTGACCTGGGAGCAGAAGGCGATCTCGTGCGCGAGCCACAACGGAGACACCGAGCATGTGGCCGCCGCGCAGTCGATCCTCAACGAGTCTGAGCGCGGCCTGATGAGGACACCGCTCGACGTGCCGCTCGTCCAATTCGGGCGTCAGGTGCGACGCGCCCGCAGGTGGTTCCACACCTGCTCCGGCGAACACGCCGCCATTCTTCGTGGTTGTCGCGAACTCGGGTGGACCCGGGTGGGCTACACCCTGCCTCAGCACCCTCTCTTCCCTGCGTACTTGAAGGAGCTGCAGAAGACGCTCGGAGAGGAGTGGCGACCGCTTCGGGTCGCGCGAGACGGCTGTGGTCTCCCCACGGTCTCGAACACGGTCAATGAGCTCGCTCGTCTCTTCGCGACCGTCGCCCGCGAGCGAGACCAGGACTGGATCTGGGAGGCCATGCAGCGTCACCCCGATCTGGTAGGCGGCTTCAATCGCCTAGACAGCACGATCATCAAGGTCGGAGGGGGGAAGGTCCTGGCCAAAGAGGGAGCCGACGGCCTCATCGGCCTGTCGATCGACCATCCGGACTACCCAGACGGGCTCGGCATCGTCATCAAGATCGCTCACGGATGGAACGCACAGGCCTCCTGGTATGTGGCTCGCTCGGTGCTGGGCGTACTCGGGTTTGAGCTTCGAAACCCCTACCCGTTGCACCGGCAGAAGGCCTTCATCGTCCCGGGCATCGTCCCAGACCCGCTCCAGGACGCCCTGGAGGCGCTCCCCACGTGGGATGAATGGGACCCTGATACCGACCGCTGGTACTACGACTGGGAGCAATACGTCGACGGGGGTGAGCCATGAGCGCAGAGCTCGACCTCTGGATTCAGGGAGCCCCACGCCCTGCGCGGGGTAGCGAACGTTTCGCGAACACCAACCCCGCGACGGGAGAGCTCATCTCGGAGGTCGCGCGAGCGCGGGCCGAAGACGTCGCGGACGCCGTGTCGGCCGCGAAGGCCGCGCTGCCAGCGTGGCGCTCGACGAGCGTGGCCGAGCGGGCGGACATCCTCGACGCCATCGCGGATGGTATCGAAGCCGACCTCGATGGGTTCGCGGAGGCCGAATCGCGAGACACGGGCAAGCCCATCTCACTCGCTCGTAGCATTGATATCCCCCGAGCGATCGCGAACTTCAGGTTCTTCGCGGGAGCCGTGCGCCACGATGAGACCGGCTTTCATCGTATGGACCACGCGATCAACTACACCCTTCGGAAGCCCCTGGGCGTGGTTGGACTGATCACCCCATGGAACCTCCCGCTGTACCTGCTCACATGGAAGACCGCCCCGGCGCTGGCCATGGGCAATACGCTCGTGGCGAAGCCCAGTGAGCTCACCCCATCGACCGCCAGTCGCATGGCCGAGGTAATGAAGGGGGCGGGCCTCCCCGATGGCGTGTTCAATATCGTCCACGGCTTCGGCGCGGAGTGCGGCGAAGCCCTGGTGAGTCATGATGACGTCTCGGCCATCTCGTTTACCGGTGGCACCCAGACAGGGGCACGAGTGGCGGCGACCGCGGCTCCCCGATTCAAGAAGCTCAGCCTGGAGCTCGGCGGCAAGAACTCGACCCTGGTGTTCGCCGACGTGGACCTGGACGAGGCCGTACAAGGCGCCGTGCGGGCCGGGTTCACCAACCAGGGACAGGTGTGTCTATGTGGCTCCCGGGTGCTCATCGAGCGCCCCATCTATGAGGCCTTCCGAGAGCGCTTCATCGCCGGCGTTCGGGCGATGGAGGTCGGTGACCCTCGCGACCCTGCGACCCGAATCGGTTCACTCGTGAGCGCGGACCATCGCAGCAAGGTGGAGTCGTATATCGCCCTCGCCCGCGAGGAGGGGGGCCATATCCTCACCGGCGGCGCCCGCCCTGCCCTTCCGGCACCTCTGGACCGTGGCGCCTTTCTGGAGCCTACGGTCGTGGACGGGCTCGCGCCGGACTGCCGAACCTCCACCGAGGAGATCTTCGGCCCGGTCGTGACGCTCCATCCCTTCGATACGGAGGAGGAGGCCATCGCGATCGCCAACGGAACCCAGTATGGCCTGGCCGCCTCCGTCTGGACCCGGGATCTGGAGCGCGCCCACCGCGTCAGCGCGCAGCTGGACACGGGTATGGTCTGGGTAAACACCTGGCTCATGCGCGACCTGCGCGTCCCGTTTGGTGGCGTGAAGGCCAGCGGTGTAGGTCGTGAAGGCGGAAAGTACTCCCTGGGATTCTTCAGTGAGTCTGTGAACATCTGCGTGAAGCTCGGAGGTGACCGATGAGCACCGGACGAATCGTTGCGGGCGCCCTCGCGCCTCATCCGCCCCACCTCGTCTATGCGGACAATCCGCCCCAGAACGAGCCCTCCGCGGAGTGCGGTTGGGAGACGCTGCGCTGGGGCTACGAGCGGATGCGCAAGGCGCTGGAGTCCGTGGACTTTGACGTCATCGTGCTGCTCTCTCCGCACTGGCAGACCTATATCGGGTACCACCTTCTGGGCGTACCACGGTTCGAGTCCCTCTCGGTCGACCCGGTCTTCCCGAACCTCTTTCGCTATCACTACAAGATGGACGTGGACGTCGAGCTCGCCCAGCACATCCACGACGCAGGACGTGAGCGCGGACTGGTGACGAAGATGATGGAGAACCCCGACTTCCGTGTGGACTACGGGACCATCACCTCATGTCATCTGACGCGACCCGAGTGGGACATCCCCATCGTAGGCATCTCCTCGTGCCGCTCCACAGCGTTCTACAGCGTCGAGGTGATGCAGGAGCAAGCGAAGGCGCTCGGAGAGGCGACGAGGGCCGCCATCGAGGCGAGCGGCCGCAAGGCGCTCGTGATCGCCAGCAACTCCCTCTCGCACCGGCACTTTGTGACCGAGAGCGAGGTCCCGGAGGACATGAGCAA
>CALCNF010000610.1 GCA_937897815.1 uncultured Pseudomonadota bacterium
GGCGGAGGCTTGTACGGCGGCGGAGGCGGCGGCTCTTGTGGGAGCGGCGGCTCTGGCGGCGGAGGAGGCTCGTCTCACATCGGCGGCCTGTCCAATGGCACGACCGACGCGGGCGTGCAGAGCGGACACGGAAAGGTGAAGATCACGTGGCCGGCGCCCTAGAGGGCGAAGGCGGGCCTGACAAGGCAAGGAGAAGAGCATGAACCTGCGACATCTGACATGGACGATTGCCTTCGCTGCGCTCGCGCTTGCGGCATGCGAGGCGGTTGAAGGCGAGGAGGTGCCCAGCGGAACCGACGGCATCGCAGTGGACGCCGAGACATCCGCGGACGTCGCTCAAGACCTCTCGCTCCCCGAGCTCCCCACGCTCGACGTCGCGCCACCCGACGCTCCGCCCCCGCAAGAGGATGCGGGGCAGCCGTGCGCCGAGGGTGACGGTTGCTTTGGAGAGCCATGCAACACAGGAAGCGACTGTCTGTCCGAGATCTGCACCATGCATCTGGGCGAGAAGGTCTGCTCAAAGACCTGCGACTCCTCATGCCCGATGGGCTGGGACTGCAATCTGGTTGGACAAGGGGCCGACGGCGAGTACGCCTGTGTTTCGCGCTACAGCCACCTCTGCCTTCCCTGCGACGACGCGGGGAGCTGCTCCTCGGAGCTCCCAACCGCTTGTGTGCGGTACAACGACGGCTCCTCGTTCTGTGGTGGCGCCTGCTCCCTGAGCGCGCCCTGCCCCGAGGGATACGAGTGCCAGGAGGTGGAGACCCAGAACGGGGCCACGAGCTATCAGTGTGTGAACATGATGGGCGTGTGCTCGTGCAGTGACCTGGCGATTGACTCCGCGCTCTCGACGCCGTGCGCGAACACCAATGAGCACGGGACCTGTTCGGGCCAGCGACTGTGTGAGCCGGACGGGCTGACGGACTGCTCCGCCAGCGTCCCGGCCGCAGAGCTCTGCAATGGTGTGGACGACGACTGTGACGGGCTGACCGACGAGGACCTTTGTGACGACGGCAACCCGTGCACAGAGGACGCGTGCATGGGCGAACAGGGATGCGTGAACACACCGCTCGACTCGGGCGAGTGTCTCGATGGAGACGCATGCACCCAGGCCGACCACTGCGAGGCCGGAGTCTGCGTAGGCGAGCCTCTGATCTGTAACGATGGCAACCCCTGCACGGACGACATCTGCGACCAGGACCTGGGCTGTCAGTACGCGGCGAACTTCGACGACTGTGATGATGGCGACCCCTGCAC
>CALCNF010000611.1 GCA_937897815.1 uncultured Pseudomonadota bacterium
AGAGGCACCTCGAGCACCTGGCGGATGATGGCGCTCGGGTAGACCCCGAGGCCGTAGGTCGTGTTGTTCTCCTGGTCCTGGTTGTTGGGATCGAGGAGCGCCCGGCCCACGAGCCCCGTGAGCTGCTCATCGGGCGTGCCGTCTCCGCCCAGGGCGATCATGGAGAAGCTCTTGCCGTCGTAGGTCGTCCAGAGCGGCGCGCCCGCGTCTCCCTGAAAGAAGAGGGTCAGCGGAACGCTCTCCTCGTCTCGCTGCCCCGAGGCGTCGAGGCCGAACATCTGGCGCGTCTGGTCTCGGATCACGGAGAGCAGGGCGCTCCGGGCTCGGCTCGCAGCCTGGGCGTCTGAAGAGGACATCAGCCCGATGGCCATGAGCGCCTCATCCAGATCGGGCACCCCGTTACCTGCGGCCTCATAGGAACTCACCACCTGGAAGGTCCCGCCCTCCTGGGCCGTGACCTGGAGCTCGAAGATGTCCCGGTCGAGCACGACGAGCCAGACGTCGGCGCTCACGAAGGGATCGAGCTTCTCGGGCATGGGGCTCGCCTCGAGGATCACGCTCTGGGTGTCCTCGCCGCCTGGCCCCGTGACGGTCGCGATGCAGGTCACGGCGCCGTCTTGAGAGAACGGTCGCTCGGCGGTGAACCTCAAGCGCGCGTGGCGGTCTGAACGAATCTCAAGGAGGCTCGCGTCGAGGCTCTCTACACCGCAGCCCAGGCTGGTTTGGTCCCAGTCGACCGGGCCCGACTCGGATTCCAAGAGGAGGTCCAGGGTCATATCGAGGGCGTTGGCCCGCGGCCGAAAGGCGACCTGCTCCTCTTCAGCCCAGCTGTAGGGCTCTGAGCCGTTGAGCGCTCGGGGGAGCTCATTGAAGGTGAGCAAGAGCCGCGGCGCGGACGGCGTCGGCACGTCCGAGACCCGGGTCTCCTCGGGGGGAGCCGAGTCTAAGGAGCCCCCGTCGAAGACGCTGGGTCCCGCGACCTCGTCCTGGCAGGCGACCAGGAGCGCGACGGCCCCGAGGAGGGCGCCGAATCGGAGGCTCACCCTCAGATGCTCCGCAGGCGCCCGCCGTCGACCGGGAGGCTCACGCCGCGGACGTAGGAGGCCGCGGGCGAGGCCAGAAAGGCGATGACGTCCGCCAGCTCCTCGGGCCGCGCGAGGCGCCCCTCGGGGATCATGGCCCGCCAGCCCTCGCGGACGGCGTCCGCGGAGGTGCCTTGGCGATTGGCGTTCCCCTCAGCCAGCTGGCCGAGTCGGTCCGTGTCCGTGAAGCCGGGCAGGACGTTGTTGATGGTCACCCCGGGAGGCAGCTCTCGGGAGATCGTCTTGGCCCACGAGGCCACCGCGCCTCGGATCGTGTTCGAGACGCCCAGGTTGGGGATAGGCTCTCGGACCGACGTGGAGATCACGTTGATGATGCGGCCGTAGCCGGCCTCGCGCATCCCGGGGAGCGTTCGGCCCAGGATCAGGTGACTGGCGAGCACGTGGCGACCGAAGGCCAACTCGAAGGCCTCCGGCGTGGCGTCGAGCAGGGGGCCACCGGGGGGGCCACCGCTGTTGTTGATCAGGACGTGAACCGGTCCGTGGTCGGAGACGATCGCGTCGATGGTGTCGGTCAGGTCCGCGCGATCATCGAGGTCGGCCTCTACGGCGTTGGCCTGCACGCCCATCGCTTGAAGCTCTTCGACCAGGCTGTCGAGGCGGTCTCGTCGACGAGCCAGGCCCGTCACTTGAGCTCCCAGGGCTCCCAGCGCCAGGGCCGCCGCGCGGCCGATTCCCGAGGACGCTCCACACACCAGGGCGTGCCGCCCCGCTAGACTCGTGTTCATGAGATCTCACTCCTGTGACTGACTCGCTCTTAGCACCCTGGGGGCCTTGTGGTCGACCATGAGCTGATGCGAAGATCCGGTCGCCTGAGGTGAAGCAAGGAGCGAGCGTCTTGAGCGTGATCTATGAGGTCAATCTGAGGGTCGATCGTGACATCGCACAGGAGTACGCCGCCTGGCTCAAGCCCCATATGGAGGAGATGCTCGAGTTCGACGGCTTCGAGTCCGCCACCTGGTTCGAGCGTGAGCCGGAGATGGAGGGCGCTCAGGGAGACCGGGAGCTGTGGACCATTCACTACCGAGTGAGCACGCGAGCGCACCTCGATCGTTATCTGATCGAGGGCGCCGCTAGAATGCGAGGAGACGGACTGGAGCGCTTCGACGGGCGCTTCGAGGCGACCCGCCGAGTGCTCGCGATCCGCGCTCCCTAGAGCTCCGTCATCTCGATCTCGAGGGTGTACGGGGCGCAGTCCTCTTCGCTCGCGAAGTAGTTGATGATCTTCACGTAGAAGGTCTTGTCATCGTTGCCACCACAGGTCCCGTCCCAGACCTGCCCCTCGGGCGGGTAGGTGTAGGTCTCGGGCGAGTCTCCGCCCTCGAAGATCCCAAGCTCCTCACAGGCGCCGGCCGATCCTGACTCCTGGTTCAGGTCTCCACAGGCGTACGTATCCGACGGCCACACACACAGGTCGTAGTCCAGGCCGGCGGGAGGCGTGAGCTTGATGGAGAAGGAGTAGGGTCCCTCGGAGTCATCGTTCAGGCAGAAGTCAGCCAGCTCTTTGGCCCGGATCTCGAGCCAGTCCACGTCGTTCTCCGGGTAGAGGTTCAGAGAGAGGGTCTTCTTGCCCGCGCCCTGCTTGATCTCCTCGTAGGAGCCCGTGTTGCAGGTGTTGTTGGTCTCGTAGTTATCCGAGGTGTTCTCCTCGTCGGTCTGACCGTCACAGTCGTTGTCGATGTCGTCGCAGACCTCAGGCTCGGGGTCGACGCCGCCGATGCACACCAGCTCACCGCCCATGCACTGGGTCGAGCCGAGCGAGCAGGGCGCCGTGATGCCGTTCAGCCCCGGCTGGGTGCCGCACAGAGAGCCACCGTCGGGGTTGCCCTCGTCGGTGTCTCCATCACAGTCGTTGTCCAGGAGATCGCAGCTCTCTGTCAGACCCTCGTTGAAGGTCCACATCTTATTCTGGTGCATGCCGGTCTTGCAGGCGCTCCACTGGCCGCTCAGGCACTCCTGAACGCCCTGGGAGCACTCGCCCACATCCGAGCCACACAGCTGGGTCTGTCCTGCGGTGCACGAGCATCCGCCTGGCGCGTCATCGGTGGCGCCGTTGCAGTCGTTGTCGATGCCGTCGCAGATCTCCGCGGTGCCGTTGGCCGAGCAGGCGCCAAGCGCGCCGTTGAGGCACTGCTGGGACCCCAGGCCACAGTTGCCCTGACAGGCGACCTCGAGGGCCGTGCCGTTGGCCAGGATGTCGATCTTCCCGTCGCAGTCATTGTCCTTGCCGTCGCAGACCTCTTCCTGGGGCTGGGGCGCGGTGCACGAGGACCAGATGCCGTTGGAGCAGACCTCATTGCCCTTGCCGCACGTCGTCTCACACTGGCGGCTCAAGCCGTCGTCGGGAACGCCGTTGCAGTTATCATCCTTGCCGTTGCACTCCTCGGCGGGCGGGATGCACTGTCCCCACTTCTTGTTGGCGCCGCACTTCCTCGTGCCGACCGAGTCGCAGTTGGTCAAGCAGGTGTCTTGCTCGTTCGGGGTCGGGCAATCCTCGCCGCTCGAGGTTCCCGAGCAGCCCTCGTCGACCTGGCCATTGCAGTTGTCGTCGATACTGTTGCCGCATACGTCCGTTTCAGGAACGATGCAGGGACCAAAGGCGCCATTCGCCCCGCAGGTCATGATGCCGTTGCATCCGGCGACTCCGGGGACGGCGCAGGTCATGCTGGCGAATTCCTGGCAGGCCGCGGTCGTGGTCTGGGCTTCCTCTTCGCAGCCTGAGAGGCTCAGGAGCGCGGTCGCGAGGACGATGAGGAACAGGGGCGTACGCATCTTCATGGGTTCTCCATGGGAAGGGGGACTCGTAGGTCAACGGGGAGTCTAACCAGGATCAACAATGGGGTCCAAAAGCACGGGCTCACTACTTCGCGCACGTGCCCGAGCGAGGCACGCACTGCCGAGGCAGGAAGTCGAGAGACGGCTCCAGGTCGAGGGTCGAGCAGCGGTAGCCCGTTGGGCAGGCCGCGTCGCTTGAGCAGGCCAACCCGCAGGTCCCGTCGCCGCCTCCGCCCACGCACAGGTTGCCCGCGGCGCCACAGACTCCGGGGCTGGCGCACGCGCCGCAGAGCTCGGCGTCCGAGCCGTACGGGTTGAGCAGCGGGTTGTCGTCCAGACCCCACACCGAGAGGTGGAGCGCCTGGTTGGCGTTCTTGGCGGCCAGGTTGTGCAGGCCGTTGATGGAGAGCGGCACGTGCCGATCGCCGCTGTCCGTGAGGGTCAGACCCGCGAGCAGGCCCTCGAGGACCGCGTCGGTTGAGGGCTCGGTGGTTCGAAGCTCCATAAAGTCTCGCCCCGCGTTGGCGCGCACGCTGTCGACGCCCGGGTGGGACCAGGGGGTGTCCGAGGTCCTGTGGACGAGGATCAGCTGGGCCTCAGGTCGCCCCTCGATCGCCGCCGCGCTCGAGGTGGTGCTCAGGCCCACGGCCCGGGCGACGGCCGCCTCGACGGAGGGCTCGAGATCTCTCAAGATCACGATGTCTCGTGTCGTGAGGCTCGTCAGGAGGCCGCTAGACAGTCGGCGGGCCGCGCCGCGATCGGAGGCCAGCTCCTGGATCAGGGTCAGCCGCAGCTCCGAGTCGGCGCCGTTGAGGGTCGCCGCGCGAGTGAACGGGGCGCTGTCCGCCTCCAGGGGACCGAAGTTGGCCATCGAAGGGTGCTTCCAGCCGGTGTCGAGGAGCGAGAGTCCGGTCTCTTCGATCCTCGCCTCTGCGGGATCGGTCGCGCTGGATCCATCGCCTACGTGGACAGCGATGTCGATGGCGCCGTCCTTGGCCATGGCCGGGTAGGGGAGAAACGCGTCGGGGGCGCGGTCCTCGGTGAGGCGGAGGGTGATGGAGCTCTCCGAGTCTCCCCACCAGCTCTCGGCCACCTCGATCTCGAACTTCGGATCGACCCGTTGGTGGGGCGCGAGGAGATGGAACAGCTCGGGCGTCGCTCGCACGTGAAGTGCGAACTCGTAGCGGACGCGCAGCGCCTCCGTGTCGATCTTCATGGGCGTCGTGGTGCTCATCAGGCGCGTGCTCTGCCAGGCGAGATCTCCACGTCCGTGCTCCTCGAGCGTTCGCGTGATGTGCTCGATCACCCTCTGGGTCATGTGCCGCTCATGGGCGTGGACCGCAGCCTGAGCGTGATCGCGCAGCGCTTGACGATCCGCCGGAGGTCGACCCGATAGAGGGGCTACTGCCAGCCCATGAATTCGGACGTTCACGTCCCTGGAGGTCGTGAGCCAGTCCGGGTGCGCGAAGGACGGCTCTTCGGCCAGGGGCAGCGCTCCCACGGTGGGATCGGGGAAGGAGACGTTGAGCCCGTGCTCCCCGCAGGCGGGAGCGAGCAACATCAAACAGAGTATCGATACGGAGAGGAGGTAGCGGCGCATGTGGCCTCCTGGATCAGACGGTTTGATCGATCGGGTAGGCCCACTCTTCAGTTTGATCAACAAAATGGATCGAACTTATTGCCCTTCGATCGGTCCCCTTGATCAGTCCAGATCCGGTGCCGCAGCGAAAAAAGTGATCCTGATCAATCAAGCTCCCTGCAGCGATCTGGAAAAAAAGATCCTCGACGCCGTTAAGAATCGCTCAAGGGAGAACGTTACCCTCTGTTGAGGCATCCGCGCCTTGCATGGAAATCCTGCTTTCCACGCGCCACAATTTAGTTTCTTCAATGACGGGTTTCACTTCCGGACTGTGGTGACCGAGCCTTAAAGCTCAGTTCGACCACCCGTCTCCAGACCAGCGCGAGCTGGTACGGAGGTGAATCATGTCTAGTTATGCCATCGGCACTAGAACCAACTCTGGTTCTATGGCCGCCCAAAGGCACCTTCAGCGTTCCACCCAGGCCATCCATGAGTCTGTGGGGCGCATGTCATCCGGACTTCGTGTTCGCTCGGCCTCAGATGGGTCAGCGTCCATGGCGGTCAGCGAAAACGTACGAGCCCAGCTCGGAGGTTTTCAACGCGCAGCCAGGAACATCAACGATTCCGTTTCACTCGCCAACACCGCCGAGAGCGGGTACCAGGCCATCAGCGATATGCTCGTCACGATGAAGCAGCTCGCCGTTCAGTCCGCCTCAGATGGTGTGACCGATACGGAGCGCGGCTTCTTGAACACCGAGTTCTCCGAGATGGCCGATGAGATCGATCGTCTCGTCAGCAGCCTCGAGTTCAACGGGAACATCCTGTTGGACGGTAGCGCGGGCTCTGGCGGAACCGGTACCATCACCGTCCAAGCGGGAATGAGGAACAGCGGCCAGGATCAGCTGGAGCTGACCCTGAACGATGTGGACTCGACCTCGCTCGGGGTGAACCAGACCCAGATCGATGTGACCAGCTTGGCCAATGCCCAGGAGGCCGTCGGTGAGCTCGACGCGGCCATGGAGTCCCTGAACACAGAGCGGATGAACATCGGCTCGTTTATCAATCGAGCTGGCGTCGCCGCCAACGCTGTTCAGGCGAGCATCCAGCAGTTCTCCAATGGATTGGGCAACGCTCGTGACGCCAGCATCAGCGAGGAGAGCGCCCAGTTCAACAAGGAGCAGGTGATGCAGCAGGCCGGTGTGAGCATGCTCACTCAGGCCCATGCTCAGGCGAATATTGCCCTCCGACTCATCGGATAAGGCAACCACAGTCTCGGCGCGTGAGACGTCGCGTGTCCAGGGGTGGATTCCCGTGATCGACGTTGAAATAAAGACACAAAGTCGAATCAGACAGGGGCCCCCCTGGGCGCGACGGCTCACATTTTTACCATCCTGAGGTTATGCGCCTGACCTCAGAGCAGTTTTCTTTTTCGGAATCGGTCATCGTTCGTTTGTGAAAAAACTAGGCGTTTCACACGAAGAGCGATCGATTTCAGGTTCCGATCCCACATGACCGTCGAGTGTCTTGTGCCGCCCACGTCCTCTTCCTGAGGTCGTGGGCGGTTACCTTTTCGCCTCCGTGGTCTGCAGGTGAGCTCGCTCGTCTCGTGGGCTTTGGATTCTCGTTCCCCGTGATCCTCTCTCGTCTTAGCCAGATCGATCGGGTAGAAGCGTTGACCATGGACACCCTGGCCCATGGCGTTCGCCCTCACCAGGGTGATCCCTGTATCCGACCGATGAACGTGCCTCGCCTGGGCCGACGAACGCTGTCGAGCGAGTCCCCGGAGAAGCGGCCGTGAACAGGCGGGCGTCGGAGGACGCGATCGTCGTCAAGGGTGCCCGCCAGAACAACCTGGCGAATATCGACGTCCAGATCCCCAAGCAGGGGCTGACGGTGATCACGGGCGTCAGCGGTTCGGGCAAGACATCGTTGGCCTTTCAGACGCTCTACGCCGAGGGCCAGCGCCGGTACGTCGAGACCTTCTCTACCTATGCACGACAGTTTCTGGAGCGCATGGACCGCCCCGACGTCGACGAGATCGAGGGCCTGATCCCCGCCGTCTCCATCGAGCAGCGGAACACGATCCGCTCGTCGCGCTCGACCCTTGGGACCCTCACGGAGCTCACGGACTACCTGAAGATCCTCTTCGCAAAGATGGCGGCGCTTCACTGCCCGACGTGCGACGCGATCGTCACGCCCGATCACCCGACCGAGGTCGCCGAGCGCCTCCTCGCCGATCACCCTGGCGCCCGACTGGTCATCACGTTTCCTTTTCACGTCGGGAGCGGTGATGACGCGGAGGTCGCCCGGATCTTTTTGACCCGTGAGGGATACGGTCGGGTCTGGGTCGACGATCGTCTGCGTGAGCTCGATGAGGTGGAGCTCGGCGGTAAGGGACCCGTGGACGTGATCGTCGACCGTATCGCCCTGCGTGAGGACGACCGTCAGCGTCTCGTCGACAGCCTGGAGGCGGCCTACCGCATGGGAGAGGGGCACGCCCACCTCCACGTGCAGGTCGAGGGGGGGTTCGATCGGACGCCCATCACTCGGGAGTACGCCCACTGCGGCGTCATCCACCCGCCGCCCCGCGAGGGCATGTTCTCCTTCTCCAGTCCGCTGGGCGCCTGCGAGACCTGCAACGGCTTCGGCCGGGTCATGGACATCGACTGGGGCCGCGTCATTCCCGACCACAGCCTGAGCCTCTCCCAGGGCGCCATACGACCCTGGGCGATCAGCAAGCGGAGCTGGGAGCGCAAGTGGCTCCGGGAGTTCTGCGCCGAGGCGGGGATCGACATGGACGTGGCATGGAGCGACCTCGATCCCCAGGTCCGCGATCTCCTGCTCGAGGGTGAGCCAGGGGCCTCCTGGAGCGGGGCCGGCTGGGTCGGGTTTCGCGGGTGGTTCAAGTGGATCGAGCGCAAGAACTACAAGATGCACGTCCGGGTCTTCATCGCGCGGTACCGCGCCTACGTGATCTGCCCTGACTGTGACGGCGCGCGGTTTCGGCCCGAGTCTCTGCGGTATCGAATCGGCTCCGACACCATCGCCGACGCCCTTGAGCGCTCGGTCACCGACGCTCGGGCGTGGATCGAGTCCCTGGACATCTCTACGGACGACGCCGCCCTCTCGCCCGTCGTCGACCAGCTTCGTCATCGCCTCTCCTATCTGGACGACGTGGGTCTGGGATATCTGACCCTGGACCGTCAGGCTCGAACCCTCTCGGGCGGCGAGGTGCAGCGGGCGAATCTCACGACGGCGCTGGGCTCGGGTCTGGTGAACACGCTCTTTGTCCTCGATGAGCCGACCATCGGTCTCCACGCTCGAGATGGACATCGACTCTCGCGTCTGCTCCGTGGCCTCACGGAGCGTCAGAACACGGTGATCCTCGTCGAGCACGACCCGGACATGCTGGCGGTGGCCGATCACATCGTCGACATGGGCCCCGGTCCGGGCGCTCGGGGAGGTGAGGTCGTCTACTCGGGCCCACCCTCGGAGCTGGCCGCCTGCTCCGAGTCGGTGACGGCTCAGGCGCTGGCGCTGCGCACGTCTCGTAGGTCCGCGCGTGCGGAGCCCCACGGGGCCGAGCGCGCGGTCCAGATACGCGGAGCGCGGGCCCGAAACCTGAACAATATTGACGTCTCCGTACCTCACGAGCGCCTGACCGTGCTCACGGGTGTGAGCGGCTCGGGAAAGAGCACCCTGGTCGAAGAGGTCCTCTATCGGGCCTTCCAGCGCGCCAAGGGGCTCCCTACCGACGCGCCCGGAGCCCACGACGCTCTTGAGGGAATCGACGGGCTGGGCGAGGCGATCTGGATCGGCCAGGGCGGACCTGGAGCGAACTCTCGCGCCAACCCGGCGACCTACGTGAAGGCCTGGGACGGCATTCGCGCGCTCTTCGCCAAGCAGCCGCTATCGAAGTCACGGGGGTACGCCCCGGGGACCTTCAGCTTCAACGCCGGAAAGGGGCGCTGCCCCGTGTGCGAGGGGACCGGCTATGAGCGCGTCGAGATGCAGTTCCTGAGCGACGTCCTGCTCACCTGTGAGGTGTGCGAGGGGGCGCGCTTTCGGCCGGAGGTGCTCGAGGTCACATGGGAGGGGCGCTCCATCGCCGACATGCTCGCGCTCACGGTCGATGAGGCTGTGGAGGCCCTGCCCGAGCGCTCGGCGCCCGTCAAACGCCTCGGTGTGCTCCAGCGTGTCGGTCTGGGCTACCTGACACTGGGTCAGCCTCTGGCGATGCTCTCGGGCGGAGAGGCTCAGCGCCTCAAGATCGCCCACCATCTGGGCACGGCGAAGACCAAGAACGCGCTCTTCTTGCTCGACGAGCCCACCACGGGTCTGCATCTGCATGACGTCGATCGTCTCATCGAGAACCTTCGCGCCCTGGCCGAGGCTGGTAATACGGTCCTGGTCGTCGAGCATCACCTGGACGTGATCGCCGCGGCCGATCACGTGATTGAGCTCGGTCCAGAGGGCGGCCCTGATGGAGGGCGTATGGTCTTTGAGGGCCCGCCGGCGAAGCTGGCCCGAAAGAAGAGCCCAACCGGCCTTGAGCTGGGTCGATGGCTTCGCGGGATCGATCCCCTCGTCTCGGGAGCCGCTGCGGGCCCCCGTCGCTTGTCCAGCTCCGCCGCCCACGACTCGGAGGCCAGCCGCCCCGCTGCCTCAGACCGCATCGAGATTCGAGGGGCTAGGGTCCACAATCTTCAGGGAGTGGACCTGGATCTACCCCGGTCCGGCCGGACCGTTGTCAGCGGCGTGAGCGGCTCGGGCAAGTCTTCCCTGGCGTTCGACATCGTCTTCGCGGAGGGGCAGAGGCGCTTCCTCGATTGCCTCTCGCCGTTCGCTCGCCAGTACATCACTCAGCTCGGTCGACCTGACGCCGATCGCATCGCGGGGATCCCCCCTACGGTCGCCATCGAGCAGCGGACGACCCGCGGGGGAGCGCGCTCTATCGTGGCGAACGTCACGGAGATCGATCCCTTCTTGCGCCTCCTCTTCGCCCGGCTGGGCTCTGGAAGCGAGACGGGCCGAGCCCGGATGACGGCCGAGCGCCTGAGCGAGCGGATCGCCAGCGCCCACGCCAAGGAGACGGTCCGCATCCTCGCCCCCGTGGTCCGAAGCCGAAAGGGCTACCATAAGCCCGTCTTCG
>CALCNF010000612.1 GCA_937897815.1 uncultured Pseudomonadota bacterium
GGTGTCGATCACGTGCTCTTTGACCGCGGTCGCGCCCTCGAACTCGCCGTCCTTCGTGGTGCCCGTCGTCTCCTGGGCCTGCCCGGTCTGAAGGATGGAGGCGATCCGCACGCCGTAGTGCTTGATCACCAACTGACGGGCCGCGTCGCCTCTCGCATGCTCGACGGAGAACCGCTCGTTGGCGCCCTGGGCGGTGCCGACCGCGTAGATGGTGCTCGGCGTGCCGCTCGGCGGCTGAAGGCGCCACTTGGGTGCGCTCGGCGCCGAGCTGTCGAGCTTCACCGCACCCGAGGATGCGCACCCGACGAGGGCGGCGCACGCCGCCAGCACAAGGAGTCTCGCCATGGTCTAGAGCCTGTCGAAGTGAGAGAAGGTCATGGTGTAGGAGGCGCGCCCCTGAGTCATGGAGCGCAGCTCGGTTGTGTAGCCAAACATCTGCTCCATTGCCACCGTCGCGCTGATCACCGAGACCATCGGGGAGCGCTCCTCCATGGACTCGATGCGGCCTCGCCGCTGGTTGATCGAGCCGATGACCTCGCCCGTGTGCTCGGGAGGCGTGGAGATCTCTACGCTGCCCACCGGAGACATCCGCACCGGATCGGACTTGCGCAGCACCTCTCGCATGGCGTTCGACGCGGCCGCCCGATAGCCGGTCTCGTCGGTCGCGCCGTCCTTGAAGCCCACGCGCTTGATCGTGATGCCCGTGTCGAGCACCGGATAGCCCTCCAGAACACCCGAGCCGAAGCCCTGCTCGATGCTGTCCTCGATGAGCTTTCGGAGATCGACCGTGAGGAGGTCGAGGTCCTCGGCGCTCATGGTGCCATCGACGTCCCAGGAGATCTGATTGCCGTCGCCTCGCTCAAGGGGCTCGGCGTGAAGCGTCACGTCTCCGAAGATCACCTTGTCTCCGTCCTCAATCGCGCGCTCGAAGCACTCACGGTGCTCCGCCGCGGCGTTGATGGTCTCCCGGTACACGACCTGAGGTCGGCCCGTTCGAACCCCGACGCCGAACTCACGACGGAGGCGATCGACGAGGATGTCCAGGTGGAGCTCGCCCATGCCACGGATGATCGTCTGGCCCGTGCCGTCGTCTTCGTACCAACGGAACGTGGGGTCCTCGTCGGCCAGCTTCGCGAGGCTCTCCTCGATCTTGGCCTTCTCGGCCAGGGTCTCCGGCTCGAGCGCCTGGCTGATCACCGGCTCATAGGAGTCGATGGCCTCCAGGAGAATGGGGTTGGCTGGGTCGCAAAGCGTGTCGCCGGTGCGGGTCTTCTTGAGGCCGAGCACGGCGAAGATGTTACCCGCCTCGATCCGCTCCTTTCGCTCCCGGTGGTTGGCGTGCATGAGGAAGATGCGACTCACCTTCTCCTTGATGCCCAGTCCCGGGTTCTCCAGGGCGCTGCCTGAGGTCAGGGTTCCTGAGTAGAGGCGCATGAAGACCATCCGCCGACCGTCCTCCATGATGGCGACCTTGTAGGCCAGGGCGCTCAGGGGGGCCTTGGGGTCGTGCGGTCGGTCCGCCGGCTGGTCGTTGCGAGGGTCGATCCCCGTGACCTCGGGGACGTCCATGGGCGACGGGAGCCAGGCGATGATGGCGTTGAGCAGGGGCTGGACCCCCTTGTTTCGCAGGGCCGATCCACAGAGGACCGGCACCAGATCACCGGCGATCGTCGCGCCGCGGATCGCCTCGTGGACCTGCTCCTCCGTGATGGAGTCCGAGTCCTCCAGGTAGAGCATGGCGAAGTCTTCGTCCGCCAGGGCGATGCGCTCAAACAGCGTCTCTCGCGCCAGGGCGACCTCGTCGGCCATGTCCTCGGGGACAGGACCCTCTACAAACTCTCGGGGGTCGTCCGGGTCAAGCCAGCGATAGGACTTCTGGGCGATCAGATCGACCACACCCTCGTGCTCGCTCTCCAGCCCGATAGGGAGCTGAACCGGAGCGCAGTGCTCTCCGAAGCGCTTCTCCATCATCTCAAGGCACCGCTCGAAGCTGGCACCGATGCGGTCGAGCTTGTTGACGAACCCTAGACGCGGCACGCCATAGACGTCCGCCTGGCGCCAGACCGTCTCGGTCTGGGGCTCCACCCCGGCCACGCCATCAAAGACGGCGACGGCCCCGTCGAGAACGCGAAGCGAGCGCGAGACCTCGATGGTGAAGTCCACGTGCCCGGGGGTGTCGATGAGGTGGACCTCGTGGTTGTGCCACTCGAAGGTCGTCACGGCGCTCGTGATCGTGATGCCACGCTCACGCTCCTGGACCATCCAGTCCATGGTCGCCTCGCCCTCGTGGACCTCGCCCATCTTGTAGGCCTTGCCGGTGACGTAGAGCAGACGCTCGGTGACCGTGGTCTTTCCGGCGTCGATGTGGGCCATGATGCCGATGTTTCGGACGCGTGCCATTGCGGGTGTTTTTGCTGCCATGGCGAGGACTTCGCACGTGCACGCGCGAGGCGTCAACCGTGTTGTGGCTCCCAATCACCTGTCGCTCATCGCGTCCTGGCGTGAGCCTCGCGACGCTCAGAGGGCGTTCAACTCTCCCGGGCTCGGCGTCGCCCCTTCGAAGTCTGCGGAGTTGTCGTCCGTATCCAGGCCGTCAGCGATTCTCGCCGCGCTCTGTCCTGCCACCTGCGCTGGGCCCGCCGTGCCCTCGAACATGGGGTGTCCGACGACCGAGTCGGTTTGGGCGACCAGAGCGCCAAAGCCGTAGATGTCCAGGAGCTCATCGCCGCGGAGCAGCGCGACGGCGCCCCCCTCCATGGCGTTCAGGTTCACCCCGGCGACGCCATCTGTGTAGACCAGCGTCTCTTTTACCGGCATCCGTGTGTCGTCAATCAGCAGGGTGAGCAAGGGTGCGCCATCGACGTCGAGCAGCCGGAGCTTCAGGTCTCCTGTGTGTCCTCCGTAGGGCAGATGAAGCTCAACGAAGCGCTCACCGTCGGCCTCGGCCAGGGCGACCTCGTTGATCCGCGCTCGGTCGCAGTCGGGCGCGGGGCTCGCGGGCGTCGCGCCGGTCTCGTCGTACACGCACCACAGCAGCGCGCTGTTGTTGTCGTTCTGGCTCGTGGCCTCCGCGAGGGCGCTCTGGTCGAGCTCGGTCGCGTAGCCGACGACGACGGGGCTCTGATTGGTGAAGTTCAGCGGCCCGAAGCCCACCCCCTTGACCGAGACGGAGTCCACGGTGTTGAAGCCGCCGTCCACGAGGCGAATCTGGTCCTCCTCCGGATCCCAGCCGTAGTTCACGTCCTCGGCGCTCGCGAAGAAGAAGTCGAAGGGCTCGGGGGCCACCGGGGGAGCGCCGCTCGGCTCCTTAAGACCCGCTACGGTTTCGCCCGGGCCGACCAGGACCGGATCGGAAGCCACGCCGCTCGGCGCCTCGATCAAGGCCATGGCGCTCACGCTGTTCAGGAGGTAGAGCTCGGTGAGATCGATCGCGGCGTTGCCGACGTTCGTCACGGCGATCCACTGTCCCTGGCCACCGGCGACGGGATCGGTGGGCGCGAGGCTGTACTTGCTGATCACCAGGATGGGGGTCCCGACGACGCAGCCCACTTCGGCATCGCAGGCCAGACCGACCTCGCACAGGCCGACGTCGGGGGTGTGGGTCACGCCCAGCTCCGGGTCGCAGGCGTCTACGGTGCACTCGACGTCGTCGTCTTGCGCGACGGGGCTGCCGCCATTGCAGAAGGGATCGGTCACCTCGCACGCCTCGTTCTCGGTGCAGGCGTCCCCGTCATCGCAGGGCGTATCCTGGGCGACGTGCTGGCAGCCGTCGGTCGGGTCGCAGCTGTCCGCGGTGCAGGGGTCGTCGTCATCACAGGGAATCGCGGTACCCACGCACGCCCCTTCGACGCATAGATCGGACCCCGTGCAGACATCGTCGTCGTCGCAGGCATCCGTGTGAGCCTGCTCCGTGCATCCCGTGAGCGTGCTGCAGCCATAGACCATACACGGGTTGCCCAGGTCGCACTCCGCGGTCGTGTCTTCGTGGAGGCATCCGGCTTCGGTATCGCAGGTGTCGGTCGTGCAGGCGTTGTCATCATCGCAGTCCTGCAGTGCGCCCACGCAGGAGCCGTCGGCCTGGCATGTGTCCTGGGAGGTGCACACGTCCCCGTCATCGCAGGAGTTGAGGGTGGCCGTGAAGAAGCAGCCCGTCGCGCTGCTGCAGTTGTTCTCCGTGCAGGAGTTGTCGTCGTCGCAGACCAGCTCCTCGGTGGTCACGCACTGGGCCGCCGCGTTGCACTGGCTCTCGGTCGAGCAGGCGTTGTCGTCTTCACAGCTCTCACCCTGGAGGATCGTCGTCGTGCATCCCGCCGCGGCGTCGCAGGCGTTCGCCGTGCAAATATTGTCGTCTTCACAGATGACGGGAGACCCGGGAACACAGACGTCTTCAGCGCAGAGGTCGCCGTCGGTGCACGCGTCTCCATCATCGCAACCCGCTCCATCGAGCACGACGCTCGAGCACGCGCCCGCGACGCAGGCGTCGTCGGTGCAGGGGTTGTCATCATCGCAGGCGTCGATGGGTCCGGGGATGCAGGTCCCTGCCACGCAGGCGTCTCCTTCTGTGCACGCGCTGCCGTCGTCACACAGACCCGCGTCGTCCGGCACGAAGTCACACGCACCCTGGTCATCGCAGGTGTCTTGGGTGCAGGGGTTGTCGTCGTCGCACAGGGCAACCGCGCCCGCGCACACGCCGCCGCCGCACTGCTCGCCTACCGTGCAGGGGTCTCCATCGTCGCAGGAGGCGAAGTTGTTCTTGAACTCACAACCCGTGGTCGGAGAGCAGAGGTCATCGGTGCAGGGGTTGTCATCGGAGCAGGTCACCGCCTGGAGGCCGAGGCACCATCCGTCCGCCGTGCAGGCGTCCCCGGTGCTGCACGCGTTACCGTCGTCGCAGGCCTGGCCCTCGGCCAGCTGGGTCTCGACGCACGTGCCGGTGTCCTGGTCGCACGTCGCCTCCCAGCAGCTGTTCTGGCCCTCACAGTCTTCGTCCGTCGTGCAGCCCGCTTGGGTCTCTGCGTCCTCCGCGGCCGCGTCGTCTACCGCGTCCGTCTCGGCGCTGCCGCTGTCTTCGATATCTCCCGCGGTCGCGTCCTCGATGGACGTGTCGCTCTCGCCGCCGTCGGTCGAGCCGGTGTCCGCCACACCGCTATCCGTTCCTCCGTCCTCAATGGCTCCGTCGTCTCCTGCATCGCTCGCGCTCGCGTCGTCTGCTCCCCCGTCAGATCCATCGGGGTTGGGGCCGGCGTCCGCATCGGGGATCACGCCGTCGGCTCCGATGTCGAGCGTCTGTGTGTCCTCGGGCGTCGCTGCGTCCGAGGGGCTCACGCTCGCGTCCTCATCGGTCGACGAGTCGCTCGCCGGCTCCGTGCATGCGGTCACGGCCAGGAGCGTCACCAGGAGGAGCGGGATCAGGGGCCGATGAACAGGACTCAAGTGGGACATGGTGGCTCCATAACCAAGGGATGGGAGACAATATAGCGCTGGGTGGGATCGGGGGGAAGCGCCGGCGCCCGCGAGCGCGCGCCCCTCGCACACCTGCGCGGTTGATTCGCTCACAACGGTGCTTAGGATGAGCCGGTCCCCCAAGCCGGGCCCCCCCCGGCCAGCCAGGTGCAGCGAGATACGATGAGTGACAAGACCTGCTACTACGAGGTTCTCGGCGTTGAGAGAGCCGCCGAGGCTTCCGAGATCAAACGAGCGTATAGGAAGTTGGCTATGGCCAATCACCCGGATCGCAATCCGGGCGATGCCGCGGCCGAGGACCGCTTCAAGCAGGCCTCCGAGGCCTACCAGGTGCTCAGCGACGATGAGAAGCGACGCGTCTATGACGCCTATGGGCACGAGGGCTTGAGCGGTCAGGGATTCCGATCTTCTAACTTCGAGGACATCTTCTCTCAGTTCGGGGACATCTTTGGGGACATCTTTGGGGGCGGCGGAGGCCGTCGTCGGGGGCCCCGCCCAGGAACCGATCTGCGCTATGATATCGAGCTCACCTTTGAAGAGGCCGCCTTCGGTCTCACCAAGGAGATCGTCTTTGACCGCGATGAGCCCTGTGAACCTTGCGGCGGTGACGGCGCCAAGCCAGGCACCACCCCCTCGGTCTGCGGGACGTGTCAGGGTCTGGGTCGTGTGACTCGGCAGCAGGGCTTCTTCATGGTTCAGACGACTTGCCCCGTCTGTCGCGGTACCGGCCGCGTGATCACCGACCGATGCGAGCCCTGCGAGGGCGCGGGGACCATGCAGGTGGAGCGCACGGTCTCGGTCACCATTCCGCCAGGCGTCGACACGGGCATGCGCCTTCGGGTCGGAGGCGAGGGTGAAGGGAGCCCGTCGGGAGGACCGCGCGGCGACCTCTACGTGGTGATCCACGCTCAGCAGCACCCGACCTTCCAGCGCGATGGCGCGGACGTTCACGCCGAGACCCCCATCAGCCTCTCAGATGCGGCGCTTGGCGTGGACCTTGAAGTCGAGACGATTCACGGTCAGGAGACGGTGAGCGTCCCCGCGGGAACCCAGCCCGACACCATCGTGCGCCTCCGACGTAAGGGCATCGCTCGTGTGAATGGCGGGGGCCAGGGCGACCACTACGTCCGTCTCCGAGTCGATGTTCCCATGGACCTCAGCGCTCGACAGCGAGAGCTCCTCCAGTCCCTCCGGGAGGAGGGACTCTGATGTCGGAACCCTCACATCAGGAGGATCCCAAGGCGGCCTACCTCGGACCTTTTCGGTTGCTGCGTCGCGTCGCCACGGGCGGCATGGCGGAGGTCTTCGCGGCGCGTGTCGCCAAGGAGGGGGGGCCCGAGGGCGCTGATCTCGGCGAGCTCGTCGCCCTCAAGCGCCTCTTGCCCGGCGTCGACGAGGACGTGGATCTGGTGGCGATGTTCCACGCGGAGGCGGAGCTGTCTTCGAAGCTCTCTCACCCCCATATCGCCCGGTGCTATGGCCTGAGCTATGTGCCGGTGACCGACGAGCCCTTTCTGGTCCTTGAGTTCGTGCAGGGTGTGGATCTCGGGGAGGTCCTGCAGGCCAAGATCAAAGAGGACGACCCCTCGCCCATCGCAGGGGAGGTGCTCACGGCCGTCGCGCTCCAGACGCTGGAAGCGCTCTCCTACGTCCAGGGCTTGCGCGATGACCAGGGCGCGCCCCTGGGCGTGGTCCATCGCGACATCTCACCCCAGAACCTGCGAATTCGCCCCGACGGTCTCTTGAAGCTCCTCGACTTTGGCATCGCTCGTTTCGTCGGCCGGTCGACCGACACCCTGGCGGGCGTGTTGAAGGGGAAGCACGCCTACATGAGCCCCGAGCAGGTAGAGGGGCTCACGCTCGACGGTCGCAGCGATCTCTTCGCTCTCGGAGTCCTGCTCCACGAGCTCGCTACCGGACGTCGACTCTTCCGCGCGGACACGGTGCCGGACACCCTGAACCGGGTGCGCCAGTGTGAGGTCCCCGATCTCAAGGAGCTGCGCCCGGATCTGAACCCGACGCTCATCGCCCTGATCATGAGCTGCCTGTCCAAGTCGCCGGACGGACGTCCGGAGACGGCCGCGGAGCTTCTCGAGGAGCTCCGAGTCATGGTCCCAGGTGGCGTCCTCGAAGCCCAGGGGGTTCTGGCGTCCTGGGTCGAGCAGACCCTCGGCACCGAGCGAGGGCAAGGCCCGATCCCGGATGAGATTGGGGCCTACTACGCCTCCCTGGTCTGCGCCGAGGACAAGGGGGAGGAGACCACCGACCAGATCGGGGTTCCCGACGCCACGCGGGTCTACCGCTACGGTGAGGAGCCGCCACCCTACGAGCCAGTTCCCCTGAACGGTCAGGTGCTGTGGCTCCTGTATTCGCTCACGGCCTGGGGCGTGTTGGCGGTCCTGTGGTGGATCTTCTGAGGACCTCTAGTCCTCGAAATCCTCGAGGACGGGACGAACCGGCGGAGCTGGGCGACCCCAGAGGCGTTGAGCGACAACGGAGAGCTGTCGCGTCTTGTAGGCGTCGTGATTGGCCTCGCCGCGACGATTCGTCTGCGCGGTCTCCTCATCGAAGACCTGAAACTCCAGCGTGACGAGTAGCAGGTGGCCCAGGTGTGAGAAGTTCTTCCGGGTCTCCTCATCGCAGAGCTTGTCGATCCGCAAGGGCAACTCCACGACGAAGCTCACCATATTAAACAGGCGAGAGGTCGCTGGATTGAACGGCACGGGATCGAGCTCAGTGTGATCCTTCCAGGAGGGGAGCGGCTCGGAGAGCTGCTCATCGAGCGCCCGGAACACCTCGTCTTCGCTCAGGATTCGGTTGTGGGTCTCGCCCGCGACCACGTGGTTGTACGGGAAGAGATGTCGCGTGAGCCACTGGAGGACGGGAACGATGTCGTGCCGAGAGCAGACCGTGAGCCGGAATCGGAGCTTGTCGAAGATCTGGGCGGCCGTGACCTGAGGCTTCGAGATCAGCTTCGTGAGCAGGCTGTGCTCGCTCTTTCTGCTCGGCTCATACCGGGCGATGCCGAGCCCCTCTTCACGCATGGCCTCGATGCAGGCGTCCACCTTGTCCCGGGCGGCCTTGAACAGGGCTCGCTCGCTCACGGATAGATGGTAGCTGAGCTTCTTGGCCTCAAGATGATTGATCACGTGCATCATCTTGAGGACGACGCACGCGGCGCGCTGCTCCCAGCGGCGCCCTCGGGAGGCGAGCAGGAAGAGCTGCGCGACGTCTACGGGACGCCGCACCCTGGGCGGGATCTCCATGTCGAAGGTGCTCTCGACGAACTCGACCGCTCGGGCGTGCAGGTCGGTCAGGCGCACGCGCTCCTCGGGCTTATCGAGCCGATAGCCGTTCACATCGAGGAAGCGGACGACCTCTTCACGGTTGTTGTAGAACAGCCTGCGCCAGTCCACGACCGAGCCGTCTCCTAGGAGCAGCCGAACGGCCTGGACGTCCGCAGGCGTCACATCCGCTACCGGGAGGGTCGAGAACTCGCCGTCCTTCGTCTCACTTCGGCCGTGCGCCGCTGCCGCGAGCCGCGCAGAGTGGCTCGCCTCCAGCTTTATGTTCGTGTCCTCTGAGGACATCGACCGTTGTCCCTCCATTCGTGGTGCTGAGCGCGTAGTCACGCAGCTCGCGACCGCCCATCGCGTCTACTCTGAGGCGAGTTGGGCGGCTCCTCCGTTACCGACTTGTCCAAGATCGTAGCATGAACTTCCAGGAACACCCGAGGACAAAATGTAGTTCCCAGACCGGGGCGTTGGCTTCGTCTGCCTCCAGCACCCCTTCGCGACGGCAATTCCCGTCGTCCAACCCCGGGCGATAGTCGGGTTCAGGAGATCGAGGCCAGGACATCCAGCCCCCTCTGCGTTCTTCTTGGTGACGACCGTGGCTTGCCGGGCGGCGGCTGTCTTTTTACAATCCCGCCACCGGCTTCAGGCGCGAGCCTCTCCTCGGGACTAAGGACCGACCCCAGCCTATGAAGATTGAATGTTCCGCCTGCGGGGCCAGCTACCAGATCGATGATCGCAAGGTCACGGGTACGGGCCGCGTGTTTCGTATCTCGTGTCGAGCGTGTCAGTCTCCGATTCTCGTCGAAGGTCTGGAGGGCCAGGGCGCGGGATTGACCGGCTGGTACCTCGATGAGGGAGGCCGCCGAGAAGGACCGATGGAATTGGAGGCCCTGCGAGAGCGCCTCACGGCAGGCGCCCTCGGAGACCAGGCGCTGATCTGGTCGAACGGAATGGACCGATGGCGTCCGGCAAGCGAGCTCGATGAGATCGTCGCGCCGTGGGAGGCTGAGACCGTCCAGTCCGATGAAGACGAGGTAGAAGATCCCACCACGCTCATCTCCCTCGACGAGATCGCGCGGGTGCACGCAGAGCTCGAGGCCCGTGACGCGCCGATCCTGAGCGACGATGAGGTGGAGCTTATCGAGGAGGTGCGGCCGCCAGACCTCCCCCCGATGGCCCCTCCGGCGTCGCTGGCGGAGACGGTTCAGCGCCCATCCGCCGATGAGGTGGAGACCGCTCAGGGCGACCCGAAAGAAGAGCAAGAAGAGGAGTCGCAGACGCTCGTCTTTAAGCTCGATCCGAGCACTCTGGGAGGGGAGGCAGGGCTCCCTGAGGCCTCCGAGGTGATCACCCCCACGGACACCGGTGAGGACCTTCATGAGGTAGCCGGGAGCGCCGCTGCGCTGTTCCGTCTCGATGATCTCGCCCTGGGAAATGAGGCCAAGAGCGCGACCTCTATTGAGGAGGGCGGCGTCGGTCTGAGCTCCAGCAGCCTCTTCATTGGCGATCACGCCAAGCCCACGGACCCGGCAGCTGTTCAGGCCCGCCCAAGGGCACAGGGCACCGTGACCACCAACGTCCCGATCGTGAAAAAGAAGAAGGGCACCAGCAGTGGCTTCGTGATCGGTACCCTGGTCGGTTTGGCTATTTCCATACCGCTCTTCGTCTTTGGCGGGGATTCCGACGAGCAGAAGTCCGACTCCCCAGCGGAGCAGGCCAGTGTCACGCCCGAGACGAAGGAGGCCCCTCCGGAGCCGACTCAGGAGAAGCCCGCTCAGGCACCGGAGGCGCCGGTCCCGAAAGAGCCGACAGCTGCTGCCGCCCAGGTGAAGGAGGCCGCGGCGCCCGCCGCGCCTGCCGCGCCCGCGGCCGTGAAGGCGGAGCCTGAGCCTCCTGCGGAGCAGGCCAACCCTCCAGGAGACAAGGCAAAGAAGCCCAAGCCCTCAGCGGGTCGCGACAAGGCCCCGGCCAACTCCGACTCGTTGCCTGCGCCGAGCTCATCTCCGAAGCCCAAGATGTCCGCAGAGGAGCGCGCGCGCATCCGCGCGGCGCGTCGAAAGCTCCGCGAGGAGCCGCTTCCGAACTTCGGGCGCGCGCCCCGTCGGTCCGCGAAGAAGAAGGCGACCCCATCGAGAGGCGACTCCAAGGCCTCGGAGAAGCCGAGCTCTGTCAACGCGCTCCTTGGTCAGCTGAAGAACAAGTCGGGCTCGAGCGACGCGGCGGAGCAGGAGCAGATTCCTCAGAAGCTCAGCGCCTCAGAGGTACGCAGCACGCTGCGCAAGCGACAGGGTCGCTTCAAGTCCTGCTACAGGAAGATGGCCGATCGGCCCGAGGGGCCCGTCACCATCAAGACCTCCTTCAAGATCGCGTCCTCTGGCCGCGTCTCCAGCGCCCAGATCATCACGGCGCCCGGCGTCGACGCGACGGTCAAGAGCTGCATTGTGGAGGCGCTCAAGGGAGCCAAGTTCCCTCGATTCCGGGATCCGGAGATGATCGTGAACTATCCGATTTTGCTGCGCTGACCCGGAATCCGGGGCGCCTTAGAGTGGACCCCGAGAGCGCCCTGCGGGTCGCCCCGGTTTTGATCGTTGACACTGGTTGGGCTCGCTGCTAGCTTCCCGCGTCCCTGGCGCCAAAGGGTGCCCGGCAACAGAACATGTATCTCGAGCTCGTGGCTCGATGTTTGAAGTGAGGCGTCGTGATGGCACACGGACTGCTCGGAAAGAAAGTCGGTATGACCCAGGTCTTCGATCAGGAAGGCAACCAGGTCCCTGTCACCGTACTGGAGATGGCTCCCAACACGGTCGTCCAGGTCAAGACCGCGGAAGGCAAAGACGGCTACAACGCCGTTAAGATCGGCACGGATGCCGTGGACCCGAAGCTGCTGAACCGCCCCGAGGCCGGTGTCTTCCACCGCGCGGGCACCGACGCGCTGCGCCACGTTCGCGAGTTCCGACTCTCCGACGACGAGGTGGGCAACTACAACGCGGGCGACAAGCTCGCGGTGGATGTGTTCACTCCTGGCCAGAAGGTCGACGTGACCGGCACCAGCAAGGGCCGCGGCTTCGCGGGTGTTGTGAAGCGCCATGGCTTCAAGGGCGCCAAGGAGATGACCCACGGTACCCACGAGTACAAGCGACACGCGGGCTCCATCGGTTGCAGCGCCTACCCGGCGCGCGTCATCAAGGGCAAGCGAATGGCCGGCCAGATGGGCGTGGACCGCGTGACGGTTCGTGGCTTGAAGGTGGTCGCCGTGTATCTCGAGGACAACCTGCTGCTCGTCAAGGGCGCCATCCCGGGCCCGAAGAACGGCCTCGTCGTCGCTCAGGCGTCCGCCAAGTCCTGAGACTCGCTGTAGGGCTTCAGCCCAGTCGGCCCCGATAGACTTCGGTGGCCGGACCGGTCATCCACGTCTGGCTCAGGTCGGGGGCGACCTCGATCGTGAGGGTCCCGCCAGGGAGTCGCACCGCGATGGGCTCATGGGCCGCGCCGCGCTCGCAGGCGATCGCGGCCGCTACGACGGCCGTCGCGCCTGTTCCACAAGCTTGCGTCAGGCCGCAGCCTCGCTCGTAGACGATCACGTCGAAGCTCCCGTCATCGGTCCGACTCACGAACTCGATGTTCGCGCCGTCGGGGAAGGCCGGGTGGACGGTCAGCGCCGCCCCGACCGTCGCGGCGCGCTCGTGAGAGAGCTCGCCCTGTTCAAAGATCACGAAGTGGGGATTGCCCAGGTCGACCGCGTATCCGCTGATCCCCTCAACCGTGCGCTCCTCGACCACAGCCGGGCCCATCTCGACGCGCACCGAGTGGACACGGCCGTCCTCGTCGGTCTCGTAGGTACAGGAGCGCAAGCCTGCGCCCGTCCAGATTCGCAGCGGATTCTGAGCGTAGCTCAGCTCCTCCACCAGGTACTTCACCAGGCATCGAATTCCGTTGCCACACATCTCGGGCGTGGTCCCGTCCGCGTTCAGGAGCTCCATCTCCACGTCGGCGCGCTCAGATGGTCGCGCCCGCATGACTCCGTCAGCGCCTACACCTTGACCTCGGGCGCAGATCTCTCGGGCGAACTCCGGGGAAATAGCGGGCAGGTCGTCGATTGTTCTCTGCAGGAGAACAAAGTCATTTCCGAGACCATGGTATTTAATGAACTGCATACCGGGAGTGCGTCCAGCCTTGACACCAAAGAGGGGTGCACACTAACGGGGGAGTGGATGAATAAGCAACGCTCGAACCACAGCCTTACATCGCGCTCATGGACTCGGCGAATCCTGATCGGATCGCTCGCCGCCGGCCTGCTTCTAGGGAGCGCAATGGCGGCTGCATACGCCAAGCCCGCCAAGACGAAGCCTCACGAGGTGAAGTGGAGCGCCACGATCGACGGCACACCCGCAGGGGCCGAGACCCTCAAGACCGTCAACTCGACGACGGGTCGGCTCTTCGCTTCAGGTGTCGTGGAACCCAAGTCGAAAGACGGCGTCCGAATCATCACCCACCAGCAGCGCGACCCCGGTGGTGTCTTCAAGAAGTACAGGCGCGAGGAGAAGGTCCGTCTGGGCAAAGGCATCTTCGCCTTTCGCAAGAACAAGAGCGCTGATCGAATCGTCGGCCTGAACCAGAAGCTTGAGCCTCTCGAGCTGGCTCCGATTGGAGAGGGGCCGGTCTGGGATCGCAGGGCGTGGCACACGCTCGCGCTGTGGGGCGGGAGCTTAACCGGGTCAGAGGGCCTCGAGTTGACCTACCTGGACATCGCGGAGCGAGCGCGGCGCCAGGCTCTGGCGACCCCCGGCGACTCCCGAGAGATCACCAACCCCAAGAAGGAGCGCGTCTCGCTCCAGATGTGGATACTGGGGCTCGGACCTGAGGTCATCACGACCGGATGGCTCGAAGGGGCTCAGCTGGTCTACATCTCCGATGGCACGCGTGAGTTGATGAAGGAGGGCTTCTCCTGGGAGCCCCCGCCTCCGCCTCCGCCCCCTGAGCCCGAGCCCGATCCCGAGGAGGCGCCCGACACACAAGCGGGCGCCGATCAAGGCACGCCTGAGGAGGGCGGCGACGCCCCCAAAGAGAAGCCTCAGAGCGCCGCTCCTTCGGAAGAGCCGAAGCCCACACCGGAGGGGGAGGGCGACAACTCATGAGACACGCCTTCTTGATGGATCCGATCGAGGATGTCCGGATTGACCAGGACTCGACCTTCGCGCTCATGATGGAGGCGCAGCGTCGCGGCCACGAGGTGCTCTATGGGACCATCGATGGTCTCGATCAGCGCGGCGGCAGGGCGCGCGCCGTGCTGCAGTCGGCGAACCTCCGTTCCGTCCAGGGAGATCATGTGAGCCTGGGCCCCGCGACGCGGCTCGACCTGGGTGAGCTCGACGTGATCTGGATGCGCAAGGATCCGCCCTTCGACATGGGCTACATCTTCTGCACCTACCTACTCGATCTCGCCAGCCGGGATGCCTTGGTCGTGAACCACCCGGATGGGCTGCGCGCCATGAACGAGAAGGCCTGGGCCATGGCCTTTCCGGACCTGGTTCCCGAGTCACTGATCACCCAATCGCAGGCCGACCTCCGTGCCTTCGCCGAGGAGCTCGGCTCCATCGTCGTCAAGCCCCTCGATGGGAACGGCGGCGAGGGCGTGTTCATCGTGACGGCCGATGATCCCAATCGGGGTGTGATCCTTGAGATGTCGACCCGTCACGGTTCGAGGAAGGTTCTCGCCCAGCGCTACCTCCCGGAGGCTCGGGAGGGAGATAAGCGAATCATCCTCGTCGACGGCGTGGCGGTCGGCGCGTGCCTCCGCGTGCCCTCCGGCGTGGACCACCGAGGCAACATTCATGTCGGCGCGCGCGTCGCGTCGTGCGCGCTCACGGACCGCGATCGGGAGATCTGCGAGGCCATCGGCCCCGCCCTCGCTGAGGCCGGGCAGATCTTCGTTGGGATCGACGTCATCGGGGACTTCCTCACGGAGGTGAACGTGACGAGCCCGACCTGCATTCATGAGATCAACCGGTTTGATGGGATACGCATCGAGGCGCTGACCCTGGACGCGGTCGAGGCCAGGCTCCCGGCATGATGGCCGCGCTCAGCGCGGCGGCCCTGCTCGTTATGGCCTCGGCGCCGACCTCGGGAAGCCTCCCGGCGGTCGACCGCCTGTTCTCTTGCCCGCTCAACCCAGCTCAAGAGCGCTTCACACCTCCGACGCACTGGACCTCCGTCGTCGATGAGCGTTCCCGTATCGCCGTCTCTGTGCCCCCTACCTGGACGATTGATCGCCGGCCCCACCGCCTTGAGATCGTGGCGCCTGATCGCTCGTTTCGTGTGAGCGTGCGACACAACTTCAGCCAGACCCCGGAAGGTCTGGAGCACGCGCGCCGATCCCTTGAGGCCTCCGAGCTGGGCGCTCCATTTGTCACCCCAACGTGCGCAGACAGGGTCGCTCGGTCTCTGAAGAACGAGGCGCCCTGGCTCCGCGCCCAGTTTGGATACTACGGGCGTCCGCTCGGCGAGCGTCGTCGGCGAGTCGCTCTCTACGCGAGCGCGCCCTCCGGCACGGTCGCTGTCATCGTCTCGACCCGCTGGCCTCGAGGCAAGACGGGGCCCGACTGGGCCCGGGTCTGGGGCCTTCTCGGCGGCGTGCGACCGGAGGCGTCAAAGACGTCGCAGGAGCTCGCCCATTGGGGCGGGGACGGGGAGCGTCTGCATGGACCTCCGGCGAGCTCCGCGGGCACCATGAGGCGATGAACCGGGGCACACCATGGGAGCTGTTTCGCTCGATCGGCCTCTGGGGTCGCGGAGGGCTCTTCAGCGCGCTCATCATCACCGCGCTCCTGAGCCCATCGAACCTCGTAACCGTGGCCCTGGCGGCGCCACCGGGCCTCTCGGACACCTACCAGAAGATGGTCGAGGCGGATCCCTACGATGCCTATGCTCTTCGGCGGCTTCTCGAGGTCAACAAGGCTCCAGGGAGCCTGAATCGGTTGCTTGTTCAGTACACGGACCGGGTCAAGGCGCGCCCGGATGACCGTGTCGCCTGGGCGCTGGTCGGCCACCTTCTTCGCGCCTCCGATCAACCCGTCAAGGCGGTAGGGGCCTTTGGCGAGCTGTCGAGGCTCACGCCTACGGACCCGCGTCCCCAGAAGGCTATCGCTCAGGTCTGGCGTCAGGCGAGGCGGTGGGAGCCTATGGTGCGGGCCTACGACGCCGCGCTCGCCCTGGTTCGAAAGCGGGAGGCCAAGATCGCCCTGTACGAAGAGGCGATCGAGGCCGCGTTGGAGGCCGAGCGGTCAGAGGAAGCGCTGAGGTGGATCACCGCGTATCGGGCGGTCGACGACAAGCGCGTGAGCATCGCCATGAGCTGCGCCGACCTGCTCACGCGCTTCGGCAAGACGCAGGAGGCCATCGGGGCCTGGCGCCAAGCGGAGGAGCACAAGCGAGCCCAGCTGGCCGACCAGGTGGTCATCTGGCGGCACCTTGGGTCGCTCCTTGAGGAGAGCGGGCAGGTCGAGGAGGCCGAGGTGGTGTGGCGCAGGGCCATCAAGAGCACCCCCGCGAGTCACTGGTCGAGACCTCTGTTCATCGAGGGTCTCGCGCGCGTGCACAGGCGAACCGACCGGCTCCCTGAGCTCGTTGAAGAGCTCAAGGCACGCGCTCGTCAGGAGCCGGCGCTTCGCGGACCGCTCGCCGGAATCTACGAGGAGTTGGGCCAGCCTGAGGCGGCGCTTCGGTGGCTCAAGGAGGCCCTGAAGGTCTCTCGCAGGGACGCGTCGCTCCACGAACGCAGGATCGAGATCTTGCGTCGGCGCGATGATCTACCCGCCCTTGATGCGGCCTACCGGGAGTTGATTCGGGCGGCTCCCCGAGAGGCACGCTATGGTCTCGATTACGCCGAAGAGCTCTTCCGGCGAGGTCACGTGAGCCGCGGTCTCAAGGGCCTCGATCGGGTCACTCGCGCATCCCGTCGGGACCCTGGCGTATGGCAACGGGCGATCTCCATGATGATCACCTACGCGAGAGGGGCCTCCGTCGCGCGCATTCGAGAGGGCTTCGGCCGACTGATCCAGCTGGAGCCCCGTGAACCCGCCCACCATATTGGTCTCGGTGAGCATCTCTGGGAGTCGGGAGACCCCGAGGGCGCCAAGCGCGCCTGGCGTAAGCTTCGCAAGCTGGGTCGAGCCTCGGGGGCCGGCGAACTTCTCTACGCGGAGGTGCTCGCGGACCATCGACTTCATGAGGAGGCGCGAGCCGCGTTCGAGGCCGCGCTGGTCGCCGGCCCAGAGAACGTGGCGTGTCTTGAGGCCGCGGCGCGCTGGTACGCGGCGCAAGCCGCGGCGTCGGATCGGGAGCAGGCCATGGAGCTCTGGCTGCGTCTGCTTGAGCTGGGTCGCGACGCGAAGACGAATCCACGGGCCGCCGCCCGGCGTCATGGGGCTCGCAAGCAGCTTCTCCTGCTCTGGAAGAAGTCTGGAGTTCTGAACGTTCGTCTCAAAGAGCTCGCCTCGCGCACCGCCGGCGCCAAACCAGACCTCTCCGCCGGCCTGCTCCTGTCCCATCTGCGCCTTCATCTGGGAAGGATCGAGGAGGCCCAGCGCGGGGTCGCAGACCTGGCGAAGCGGTTCCCGGATCATCTGGAGCTTCTCCACCTTCAGGTCGATCTGGCCGTAAAGGCTCAAGAGCTCCCCACGGCCATCGCGCTTCTCCAGAAGATCGCAACGCTGGATGCGTCGGGCGCGAGCGATGCCCTGCACCAAGCCGCGCAGCTCGCCAAGGCGATTGAGGATCATGAGACGGCGTTGGAGTTGATGGAGTCCGCCCTGACCCTTCGGCCCGAGGACCCGCGGGGTCAGGCGCGGGTGGGGGAGCTTCGCCTGGGTCTGGGTGACCGTGAGCGGGCCGCGAGCGCGTGGCGAGAGGCCCTGCGGATGAACCCTCGAGACGACGATCTTAGACTGAAGCTCGCCGGGCTCTATCGGGACCTCGCGGATACGGTTCGCGAGGAGCGATTGCTCGTGGAGCTCGTCCAGGACGGCAGCTCCGGTGGCCACGTCCAGCGCGCGGGGCGGAGGCTCTTGAACCTGGCCGCGTCGACGGACCGTCTGAGCGTGATCGAGAGGGTCCTTCGCCCGCTGGCTCTCGCCCAGGGCCGGCGCGCTCCCGTACATCGCAGGTTGCTCGTCGATCTCTACCTGAAGCAGGCACAAGCGCTGTCTTGGGAGTTGGCCCGAACGCCCGACACTCAGGCCCATCTCGACAAGCTCGGGAGCCGAGCGCTTGAGGTGCTGCTGGCGGCGCTGCAAGGGACGGACGCCGCGCTCCGCGCTCGAGCTCTGGAGGTGCTTCGTCTCACTCGGCCTGTGGGTGCCGTGCCGGCCCTGGCGCGGATCCTGGAGCACGGGGACGGCATGTCGAGGCTGCACGCCGCCGTCATCCTCGGTTTTATAGGGAGCGAGTCCAGCGCCGAGCCTCTGATTCGAGCGCTCGATGACACCCGCCCCCTGCGTGAGGTCGGTCCGGCTGTTCGATCGCTTCGGGAACTCCAGTACAACGTGATCTGGTCTCTCGGTCGGGTCGGCGGTACCGCGGCCCGGGAGAAGCTCCTCGCGCTCACCGGGGCTGAGCACGCGACGCATCACCCCATGGTCGCTCTGGCGTTGGCACACTACCCCCACGCGGACACGGTCCGGGTCCTGTCTCAGCTCGCCGGGAGACAGGGGAGCCGCACCCGCCAGGCGGCCCTCTGGGCGCTGGCTCACATGGATCGGGATGAAGCGGTACCGCCCCTGGCCCAGGCCCTGCGCTCAACCCTCGCTGGAGAGGCAGAGATCGCTCTGTGGGCTCTGGGAAGGTCCACCTCAGAGGCGGCTCGACGCGTCCTCTTCGACGCCTTCGTGACGGGGGTGGGTCCCGCGCCTCACCTCCTCGTTCGGGTCCTCGCCAGTCGAGCCTCCGGAGCGGCGCCCCCAGCGCGCTTCCAACCGTACACTCGCCTGATCGATCTGAATCAGCTGCGATTGGGCAGCGGTGCTCCCGATCCGGCTGCTCTGATCTCGGCGACCGTCCTGAGCGCCCAGTGGGTCGACACGCGCGAGTCGAGCGAGGCGTTTCTCCAGCGTCTCGACCAGCGCTACCTGCGGGCGGGTCGGGTGGAGGACCGGCAGCTGGCCCGCCACGCGCTTGGCGCGCTCACGGGACGTCCAGGTCTGAGCTTACCTGAGACCTGGCGCCTGACCGGCCTCACAAAAGAGGAGCGGGCTGAATGGGCCCTTCGGCTCGCGGGGAGGTTGCGCCCCATCCTTGAGCGTTCGCTCGTGCCCGGTCCCCAGACCCCAGAGTCGCGCCGCGCCATCGCGCTGCTCGCCCATCTCCTCGCGGCCGAGCCCGACTCTGGCCTCCAGATCGCGCTCCACGAAGCCCTCGACCGCGCGCTCGGAGGCGCTGAAGGTGCGGCTCTCGCCGAGCTGTGGCGCTCGGCGGCTCGTCTGAAGGGGACTCTCCTGGAGAGGCTGGTGAAGACTCACGGTCCTGCCGAGCGCCCCACCGCCTATGAGAGCGGCAGCGCGGGCGCTCTCGTCGCCTTCGCGGCGGCGGCGGGCCGATGTTCGAGCGCGCAGGCCGAGGGGGCGCTGGAGCCGCTCCTGCGATCCCCGTCGACGCGGGTGAGGATCGCGGCGGTCCAGAGCGTCTCCGCGGATCACCCTGGGCTTGTAGATCCCCTGACTGATCTCCTCGAGGATCCATCGGTAGAGGTGGCTCGTCAGGCGGCACAGGCCCTGGGCCGACTTGGTGGCCCCAAGGCGGCTCGGGCCCTCCTGGTCATCGAGACCAGCGGAGATCCTCGCTCCCTTCTGGACCGGTCGTTGCCGTGAGCCGGTTGACGGCCTTTCCGTCGGGCTCCTAGTATTCCTAGAGACCAAGGCCCGGATCACCGATGAATTGCACTGTTTGCGGTCAGCAGCTCAAAGCGTCCCACCGCTTCTGCGGTTACTGCGGAGAGCCCTCGCACCCTCCGGGAGCGTCCGCACGTGCGGAGAGCATCTTTCATGACAGCGCAACGCCTGTGCAGCGGGCGCGCTTGCGCCTGGTCCGAGGTGAAGGGAGAGAAGGAAGGGTATTTCCCCTCGATGGGCTGGAGCGTACGGTCGGTCGGGAGCGCGGCGAGATCCTGTTCGAAGGGGACACAACGGTGTCGCCCGAGCACGCCACCTTCTATTACGAGGGCGGGCGTCTGTACGTGCGCGATGAGGGGAGCCTCAACGGCACCTTCGCGCGGATCCAACAGGCGGTTCCGATCAATCACGGAGAGATCTTCCTGTGCGGCGAACAGGTCCTGATCTTTGAACATCACCAGCCCCATCCCGTCTACATCGGTACGGACGCCGCGATCTTCTGTGGGACGCCCGTGGAGGCGTGGGGCTACCGTGTCGCTCAGCTCCTGGGCCAAAAGAAGGTGGGGCTCGCGCTGTGCACGTCCGACCCGGTCCTGACCATCGGTCGGGAGGGTTGCGATCTCAACTTCGAGCAGGACCGCTTCATCAGCCGCAATCACGCACGGATTGAGTATCGCGAAGACCAGGTGATGCTCCGCGATCTGGACAGCCGAAACGGCACCTATTTTCGCCTCAAGGAGCCGGTGCCCCTATCCCACGGCGATCAGATCTTCATCGGCCGTCAGCTTCTCCGGGTGGAGCTGATCTAAGGCGCTCCGCTCTTCGGGTGGTGGCGGCTCGGCTCCCTTGTCGGCACCCATGAAGATCGACGCGACCAGG
The DNA here is from genome assembly GCA_937897815.1 of uncultured Pseudomonadota bacterium. Taxonomy (GTDB): domain Bacteria; phylum Myxococcota_A; class UBA9042; order PHBI01; family CALCNF01; genus CALCNF01. The sequence continues at coordinate 20,519 of CALCNF010000612.1, forward strand.
ATCACCGCGCCCGCGGCGAGAACGATCAGCAGCCACAGGGCCGCCTTGGAGCCGCCGACTGGCTCGGGCTGACGGGTAAAGGAGGTCGATATCGGCCTAGAGCGCGGCGTGGGTGCAGGCGCCGGCTCTAGATCCTGGGTCAAGACCTCTTGAACCCCGGGTCGAGCTCTATCGCCGTTGCTCGACGGTCGAACGGACGCGGTGGACGCGCTGAGCTCCTGACGGGTGGGTCGTGGCGCGACCGCTCCGCGCGAGGCCCGCGCCTTTGGGGTCTCAACCGTATGGGGTTCGCCTTGCTGACGGCGGTGTTCGTCGGCCAGGATTCCGCGCCCGATGCGATCGAGCTCCAGGGCCACCTCGAGGGCGTTCGGCGGGCGGTGCTCAGGCTGCTTGGACAACAGCTGGAGGGTCAGAGCCGACAGGGCTGGGTGGGCCTCTGGGAAGATCTCCGACGGGTCGGTCGGGGGCTCCGTGAGGTGCTTGGTCATCACCGTGAGCGCGTTGTCGCCCGAAAACGGGATGCGGTTGGTCAGCAGTTGGTAGAGCATCACACCGACACTGTAGAGGTCGGAGCGAGCGTCCATATCGTCGCCTCGCGCCTGCTCGGGGCTCATGTACTCGGGTGTTCCGCAGACGGTCCCCGAGAGCGTCTGCAGGTTGCTCCCCTGTTGGCTGTCCATGAGCTTGGCGATGCCGAAGTCGAGCACCTTCACGAAGTCTTTCATGTTCCGGCGGTCGCCCACCATGATGTTCTCGGGCTTCAGGTCCCGGTGAAGGACCTCGTTGGCGTGAGCCTCATCGAGGGCCATGCACACCTGTCGGATGATGTGGATGATCCGCCCTGGGGGCAGCGGGTAGTCTTCGTAGAGCACTCGCGCGAGGTCTTGGCCGCTCACATGCTCCATGGCGATGTAAAGCCGGCCATCTTTCATCTCGCCGAAGTCGATGATCTGAATGCAGTTGGGGTGGTTGAGGCGGCTGGCCGCCCGGGCCTCTCGGTGAAATCGCAAGGCCAGCGTGGAGTCGTCGAGCATGTCCTTGTGGATCAGCTTGATCACGACGGTCTTGCCCAGGGACTTCTGCTCGGCTCGATAGATGGTCCCCATAGCCCCTGTTCCGACCACGGCCTGGAGCAGGAAGTTGTTGGCGACGACCTTGCCGATCATCGCAAGATCCGGGTTATTGAGCTCCGTCGTGTTCAGCACCATGGCTCCGCAGCCAGGACAGAATCGCTGTCCCGGCTCCAGGGTCATCCCACACGTAGAGCAGGCTATTTCGGGCGTCGCGGAGTCCACCATAAGACGTCCGTTCTATCCTCTGACGCGGGTCGCTTGCAATGGACCGCCCTGACCTTTGGGAACTAGGGTCCCTACTCCTGGGGCTCGTGGATGATCAGGACACCAGCCAGCCGATCATAGAGCGTCCGTCGCTCGGGGTCGGCCAGGCTCCATAAGGGGCCCAGACCCGCGAGCAGGGTGGTGAGCACGGCCAAGGTCGCGTGGAGGGCGGCGCGTCGCCAGGTCACGTGGCGTCCGCCTGGTGTGCAGGCGACCAATCGAAACAGCCGCTGACCCGGGGTCCCACCGAGCTTCACGGTGCTCACGACGCTCCAGAGCACGAAGAGACACGCCAGCAGGATCAGGGGGCTCGTCACCAGGGAAGGGTCGTGGTTCACCAGGTCGACGATACGATCGATGGCGTTCCAGGAGCTGCTGGTCTCCTGAAGGGCTGAGGTGGACAGCCAGGAGCTGCTCAGGGCGATCGTGAGCAGGAGCAGAGGGACCAGGTCGAGGAGCAGGGCGATGCCTCGCAGCACAGACGGCGCGCTCCGCACGGAGACCGTGCCCGGGTGACGCTCATTACCGCTAGAACTCGACTTGGCCATCTCGCTCCTCGACGTCGCCCAGGCTCCGCTGGTCGCTCCCATCTGGTCAATAGATCGCGGGTGGTCACCCGGATTCAGTTGGAGAGGTTGTCCTCAATGAGCTCATCGAGCTGCCGCAGGCTCGCCTCGCTAGCGTTCTCAAAGTCATCGGCCAGGGCGGCGCCTATCAACCCGCGGACCAGGACCTCGGGCATCAGGTAGCCCACCTCGTAGGTCGCGACGGTCGTCTGCCCAACGGGCTCAAGGCGAAGGGTGATCGACAGGTCCCTGAGCTTCGTGCCCTCTTGAAGCTCGATCGCCCATCGAATCAACCGCTGCTCCTCAAGCTCCTCAAGGACGTGGGTGGTCGGGATGGGCTGGGCGTGCAAGAGCATGGTCGATGGATAGCGAGCGCCAGGCTTCGTGGCTGTCGTCCCGGTCTCAAGGTTGCCGATAGAGGCGTCCCATCGTGTCCACATCAGGGGCTCAGCGACCGACTCCCAGACCAGATCCGGGGGCACATTAAGCGTTCGTGTGTACTTCAGGTTCACCTCGGGCGGCTGCGCCGCTGCGCGCATCAACGCGACCGATCCGATGGCGCTGATGGAGCCCAGAAAAAAACCCATGAGAATAAAGCCCAGGCGCAGGCGCTCCCCGCTCAAGCGCGAGTGGGCGATGTGCGCCGCCGAGAGGCCGAGGAGCACGGCCGGCAGCGCGGCGGTCGCGAGCCAAGCGCCGGGCCATCCCCACACGGCGGTGCTCGCGCCGACGAGGAGCGCGGCTACCAGCGCGATAGCGCTCAGGCGCTGTTGGCTCCCGGTGTGATCCTGGAGGGGTTGGGGTGTATCAGGTGTCGACATGGAGGGTCCCATTATGTGCCTTCCTCGAGGCGGCACCCTAAACCCAGGTGTTGCAGGCTCGCAACAACCGTCTCGCGCCACCTTGACAGGGGCCTTTCAGCCCTTCCATGATGTCTGAGTTGGCCGCCACGTGCGCCGACATGAACATGGACCTACCGGGGAAGATTATGAGTTCCGACAACGAAGACGAGCCGGCAACCGTCGTCATGCAGACCTTGCCGCCTGAGCTGATGGCTGCGGCGACTGAGGCCGCTGCTGAGGATAACGCCGCCGATGGTGGAGGAGAGCCGGAGGCCGCTGCTCAGCCGCTGCCGCGTTCCCGTCGTCGTCGCGAGAAGGCCGCCGGTGGTGGTTTCTCTGAGACTCAATGGTTTATGAAAGGCGCTGAGATGGACGCCGATCTGCTCGAGACCGTTGACGATGAAGAGTACGATCGTGACAAGACCATCTCTGAGGAAGATCGCGCGGACTACACCCTGCGTAAGGAAGAGTAGCCCGCGGCGCCTGCCACGAGAACGAAAGAGGCCCCTCACGAGCGATCGTGAGGGGCCTTCTTGTTTGTCGCTGATCGAGCAGGCTGCGCCCGACTAGATCTTCTCCATCACGGTCTCAGCCCGCTTGATGAGCTCCGGATCGCTCTCCTGCTTGAGAAACTCGCGGATGGCCTTGATGGCGCTCTGGGGTGAGTTGCCCGCGATCTTCTCGATGCAGTCGAGGGTCGCTATCTTGACCTTCTTGTCGCGATCGAAGAGCCCTCGGATCACCTGCTCAACGGCGTTTGCGTCGGTGGAGTCGCCGAGGATCTCCAGGGCGCGAAGCTTCACCTTGACGCTCCTCAGGGTCACCGCGAAGCCTACGACTGAGGCTTGGAGGTTGTTGTCCGGGTAGTGGCCAAGTGCGTTCACCAACATGAGCTGGATCTCAGCGTCCTGATCCGCGTAGAGCCGGTTCTGGTACACCTCGAACATCTTGGGCTCCTTGGGATCGACCATGGAGATCACCGCGCGCACCACCTCGCGCCGCACGGCGGTCTGCCGGTAC
>CALCNF010000613.1 GCA_937897815.1 uncultured Pseudomonadota bacterium
CCGCCCTGAGTCTCGATGCCGAGGGACAGGGGGGTCACGTCGAGGAGCAGGACGTCGTTGACCTCACCGCCCAGGACGCCGCCCTGAACGGCCGCGCCGAGGCTCACCACCTCGTCGGGGTTGACCGTGTGGTTGGACGCCTTACCGAAGAACTCTTCGACCAGCTGCTGAACGCGCGGGATGCGCGTCGAGCCGCCGACAAGGAGGACCTCGTCGATCTCGCTCGTGGAGATGCCGGCGTCTTTCAGAGCGCGCTTGCAAGGCTCCATTGTCCGCTGCAGTACGCCATCCGCCAGGCTCTCCAGCTTTGCCCGAGAGAGCTTGAGCTGGAGGTGCTTGGGTCCGGTGTTGTCCGCCGTGATGAACGGCAGGCTGATCTCCGTCTCGGAGGTGTTCGAGAGCTCGATCTTGGCTTTCTCTGAGGCCTCATGGAGGCGCTGGAGCGCCATCTTGTCCGCCTTGAGATCGATGCCCTGGTCCTTCTCGAACTCGGAGATGAGCCAGTCGACGATGCAGTGGTCGACATCATCACCACCGAGGTGGCTGTCACCGGCGGTCGACTTCACCTCGACGAGGCCGTCACCGACCTCGAGGATCGAGACGTCAAAGGTTCCTCCACCGAAGTCGAAGACCGCGACGATCTCGCCCTCCTTCTTGTCGAGGCCATAGGCGAGGGCGGCTGCGGTGGGCTCGTTGATGATCCGCTTCACGTCCAGCCCAGCGATCTTGCCCGCGTCGCGGGTCGCCTGGCGCTGGCTGTCGTTGAAGTAGGCTGGCACGGTGATCACGGCCTCAGTCACCGGCTCGCCCAGGTACTTCTCTGCCGAGTTCTTCAGCTTCGCCAGGACCTTGGCCGAGATCTCTGGGGGCGAGAACTTCTTGTCGTCGATCTGCAGCGCTGCGTCACCGTTGGCGGCCTTGACGACGTTATAGGGCAGGCGGTCGACCTCTCCGGCGAGCTCCTCATAGCGATGGCCAATGAGTCGCTTGACCGAGAACAGGGTTCGCTCCGGGTTTACGACGGCCTGACGGCGCGCCAGTTGCCCGACGAGCACCTCTTCGGAGTCCGTGAACGCCACGACAGATGGGGTCGTACGCGCGCCCTCCTCGTTTGCGATCACCTTGGGCTCTCCGCCCTCCATAACCGCAACCACGGAGTTCGTGGTGCCCAGGTCGATTCCAATGATCTTACCCATGGTTTCTCTCCTCGCGCTCTCTCAGGGGGGGGGGCTCTGAGGCCTCAAATCCGGTTTCAGTTCAATCGCCGGCCGGGGGCTGCGCCGATCGCCGGTGGCAGGCCGCACCGTAAGTCCGCGATGGGAGCGGTCAACCCGTCATGCGAAAAAAAATCGACGTCCCTGGCGCAGAGACCAGATTCCGAAGCGCTACCGCTGGTGGGTCCTGTGGCCTGCTCACGGTCGTCCGCCCGTGGAGCAGCCTAAGGAGTCAGCTCAGAGCTCTACAGGGGTGCCCTTGTACTTGATCTCGATGTACTGGCCGGGCTCAGGCGGCGCTCCGAACACGATGGCGTCGCGGAACACATCGGCGCCGCTGGCGTCCGTCTCCAGGCAGCCGCCCGGGATCACCTGGTAGGTGCCGTCCTCACCGCTGTCCGATTCGATCAGCGGGGTCTCGACCTCCTCGCCCGTCGAGGGATCACGAGTGATCTTGACGACCTCCAGAGCTGTCGCGCAGACCCCGTCGACGCACTCGCCGCTCTGGCAGTCGCTGCTGAACTCGCAGGCCTTGCCGTACTCGAAGATCTGAATGGGCAAACACATACGGTTAACGACGTTGATGATCTTCTCAGCGATGGTCTCCAGCGCGGGACCGATCCCTGCGTTGTCACAGATGTTGGTGAAGATGCCGCTGGGTCCGAAGCGCTCGGTGAGCTCAAAGTACCGGCTGCCCCAGTCGGCTCGGCCCGAGCCCGACTCGCATACGTAGGTCGTCTCGAAGCAGGTGTACGGGGACCCCTTGGAGTGGTTGTAGGCCTCGCGGACCACCTCACGGAACGCGGAGTTGAGGTCGCCCAACTCAGCCGCAGAGGGGGCTGCACAGGCCTCGCCGTCGGTGCCAGGCTTGGTGTCGCAGTCCACACAGGACTCGAAGTTGCACGTTCCTGAGTCGCCGCAGTTCTCTGCGCAGGTCGCCGGGAAGAGAACGCTCGCGATGCGGTCAAAATCGTCTTGGGTCGGGTTCTCGGGATCCAGGATAAGCGCGACCTCCGGGGCGATCTTCAGCACCTCGCGGAGGCGCGCCTCCGTGTCGGCCTGGACGTCCGCGTCATGCTCGGTCGCGCAGTAGTTTCCGACGCAGGCGGAGACGCTGTTGGTTGGCGTGCCGTTGTCGACCACGTCGTCCGCGCACCTGGGGAACGAGGTGGTTCCCGCCTCCACCACGTCGATCTCTCCATCGGCGTTCGGTGAGCACGTGCCCTGGTTTTCGCCGTCAGCAGGTGGGCTCCAGTCGCCGATCAGGCAGTCCGACGCGCTGTCAGGAATGCAGTGGCCGAACGCATCGGACCAATCTCCGTCGGTGCATTTACGCTGACAGTTGTCCTGCCCCAGGGCCAGACCCGCGATCACCCGCTCAAACTGCACCTGGAGCGACGCGCCGCCCTCGGGGACGACCGCGTCCCCCGCGATGGCCGCAACGATTACCTTCGAAGGGTCAGCCTTCAGGGACTTCAGCTGGTTGGTGTAGTGGCTGACCGGTACCAGCGGCCCGCCCTCATTCTGGCCGCCGAGCAGCGCACATGTGTCATAGACGTCCTCGACCAGGGCGCCCGTACAGCGCCACTTGCCCTCATCGTCCTTCTCTTTGCCGCACAGTGAGTGCGGGCAGTTGGAGGCCGAGTCTCCTGCGCTTCCACAGGCCGCCGAGCAGTCGTCCTCATCGGTCACGAAGAGGATGACCAAATAGGCGTCGTCGCGCAGGAACTGCGTGGCTCCAGCGGAGGGGCTCAGGTAGTCCACGTTGGCGCCGGAGCGGTCGAGCGCGGACATGGCGGACGCCAGGCCCTGCTCATACTTGAAGCACTTGTTCTGGTTCACACCAATGGTGGCGAGACACGGGAAGTCGGGGAGCTCGGTCGCGCCCAGCACCGGGCCGAGGGTCTCCGGGCAATCGGTGGTCTTCGGGGGGAGGAGGCAGGCCCAGTCCTGTTGACCTCCCTGCTTCTGGCACGTGTACCTGTCGTCTCCGAAGACCTCCTGGCACTCCTGGTCGGTCGCACAGTGACGGTGGCACTCTGTGTTGTAGCTACCGTTGGGGTTCACCTCGCAGAACTCACTCTGAGCGTTCTGGCAGGACCACTCTCCATTCGTGTCGTTCTTGCCGAACTTGGTGGCGTCGAGGCCACTGCAATCCGCGTCTTCGGAGCACTGCTGGATCACCTTGGGCTGACATGACTTCGGGAACGTGGTCGCCGGGTTGGTGCTGAAGCGTCCCTGAGCGTTTTGGACGTTGTGGTTCTCAAGGGTGCACGTCATGTCATGGCTCACGACCGCGAGTCGCGGATCGAGCTTGAACAGCTCCGAGAGCTTGGTCGTGAACTGCTCGAAGTTCTCAGCCAGCTGAATTTGCTCTTCACACATGGAGGTCGAGTTATCGACGACCCAAAGGAAGTCGATCTTGACCGCCTCGTCGCCTGAGCTCTTCTCGACCTCGATCTGCAGCGACTTCTCCAGCCCCTCGATGGGGACCTGGTTGCAGCCAGGCAGCAGGGACATGAGCGCGAGGGCGAAGGGGAGGGCGTACCGTGTGGGTCCGCGCATGATTCAGGACCTCCGGGAGAGGGAGTCAGTTTGGGTCGTGCGGCGCACAGCATACGCGCCCACGCGAGTCGGGACCAATCTCAGGGTCACAAGCTCAGAGCTGCAGCATCGCGGAGGACGCCGCAACACGAACCCGCTCGTCGACGTCGTTGGTCAACTCCATGAGCATCTGACCTGCGTTCTTCACCTTCAAGCCGCCAAGGGCCTCGATGGCCGCTACCTTCACCAAGGTGTCCTTGTCGCTCACAAGAGCCTTGAGGATCTCGCCGGCCTTCTTCGGGTTCGACTTGCGCAGCCCGGCAACGCCGGCGACCCGGAGCTCCGTTCGCGTACCGGAAAGAGCGAGCTTCGCGTACATCTCCTCCTGAAGCTTCTTGCTCAGGGAGGGAATGGCGCTCAGGGCCGACTTTCGGAAGGTGTCTCGGTTGGAGTTCAGGGCGAGCTCGATGTGCCCCTTCATCTTGGAGCCGTGCTCCGAGACCATGGCGTCCAGATCCTCGGGGGTCACCCATCCCAGCGCCTCCTCGAAGGCCTTGATGTGGTGCTCGGGCCCGAGCCGCAGCAGGGCGATCAGCGCCCGACGTCGGACCTCGCGCGACCGGTCCCTCAGGGCGAGCTGGAGGGTCGCCGCTGTGCTCTGGTGTCGCACCGCCGCCAGCGCCTCGACGGTCTCCAGCCGAACGCTGTCATTGTCGTCGTAGATCAGGTTCTGCAGCGTGTTCACCGTCGAAGGGATGCGGATACCCGCCATCGCGCGAACGAGCTCGGTCTTTACCTTGGGGTTCGACTCGTTGAAGATCGCTCGCTCGACGTGGACCAGGCTCTCTGGCTTGGCGATGCTCCCGATGGCGCGAGCGGCCTCCATACGAATCTCGTAGGCGCCGTCCTTGAGCAGGGGGTGCAGCGTGTTGAGAGAAGCTCGCCCCAGGATATGGCCGAGCACACCAACCGCAGCGGCGCGCTGGTTCAGGTTGGTGCTCATGAGCCGCTTCTCTACGAACTTCTGGAGCTTGCGGTTCTTCAGGGCCACGTGAATCTCGTAGGCCGCGCGCAGCAGCTCGGAGTCCGTGTTCTCGTCTTTCAGGGTCGCCGTCGCCGCCGGCTTCATGTCTTCGGACACGATGGGCACCATCGCTCGGAAGGCCAGGAGCTTCTCGTCTCGGGTTCCCGCGGCGCTCTTCTCCTTGAGCAGCTTGGCCCCATCCTTCTTGCCGCGCAGCCCGCACACGGCGGCGGCCTTCAGCGCCACTGTCGGATCCTTCGAGCGAATGAGCTTCTTTACGAAGTCGGCCTGCTCGAGGCCCTCACCCGCCAGCATGCGATCGAGGACCGCGATCTGGGTCTTGGCGTCCTGCTTGGCGAGCACCTTCTTATAGAGGGGGCTGGCGTCAGGCAGGGGCAGCGTCGCGAACTCCGCTCCAAAGGCCTCTTTGGTCTCCGGGTTCTTCGAGCGAAGGGCGGAATCATAGACCGCGACCATCAGGGGCCCACCCGACTCCTTGAGCGCGCGGGCATACCGGTCGGGTTTGGGGAAGTCCTTCGCGTCGAGCGCCTTCTTCGCCAGGGCGGCGGCCTTCTTCGTGCCCAGAGGGCTCAAGAGCGGAAGCACCTCTTCTTGAGGTCCAAGGGACTGGCTGCGCATGGCGTCGATGATGGCCTTCTCCCACGACTTGTCCTTGAGCTTGACCAGCGCATCGATGGTGGCTCGTCGAACCTGCCACTGCGGGTCTTCCAGAGCCTCCTTGACCGTGGACAGCGCGTCCTTCTTCGACGCGTTACCCAGGCCCTGCACGGCCATGGCTCGCGTCTTGAAATCGCCGGACTGGGTCGCGGAGCGCAGGGTCTGAACGGCGCGAATCGACATCTCCTTGGAGATCTTCGCAGACGCTGCTGGCGTGAGCGGTCCCACCAGTATGAGCAGGGAAGCGCAGAGCAGAACGGAGAGAATGCGGGATACGGGGACCATGGCTCCTCCAGGGAGAGTGGCAGGGAGCCGAATGAAAGCGCTCGCGCGTAGGGAGTGTCAAGCCGCCTTCGACGAGGTGGTGCCTTCCGGGATACGGTACGGACGTACTTCCGCAAGGAGGCCGACGGTGCGATTGCTGTTGATTCGACACGGAGAGACGACCTGGAACGCGACCGGGCGCAGCCAGGGGCAGACCGATGTCGCGCTCTCCGAGCGGGGCATGGAGCAGGCGTCGGCCCTGGCGCAGCGACTGTCCAGCGCGTCCATCGCAGAGGTGGTGTCGTCCGATCTTCAGCGCGCCGCGGCCACCGCCGCTGCGGTCGCCGCCGAGCACCCCGGTATCGCG
>CALCNF010000614.1 GCA_937897815.1 uncultured Pseudomonadota bacterium
GGGCCTCAGGCAGGCGATCGTTGGGTCCGTCCGAGTTCTGGGCCGCTCCGTGGAACATGGACATGAAGCCCCCGGCGGACGTCCCGGCGAGAAAGACGTGCTGAAGGTCCAGCTTGAGCTTCTCGTTGTGCTCCGCGAGATAGACCAGGGCCTTTCGGACATCCTCGAGCGCAGGAGCGATGCCCTCGCGCAGTCGGTAGTTCAGGTTGATGACGTTGAAGCCAGCCTGAAGGAACGGTGAGATGAAGTGCTCCCACTGGCGCTTATCGCTGATGTACCAGGCGCTGCCGTGAGCGAAGACGACGGTGGGGGGCTGCGGCCCCTCCATGCGAATGTTGAGTCGATCATCCGGGTCCGCCCATTCGCCGCGAAGGTGAATGTCCATGACCTGCCGCTCATGCTCACCGTAGGCGACGTCCCACCGGGTGATGTAGTTGCCCCTGTAGAACACCGGCTGAGCCTCCTGCGAAGGCAGAGGCGCCGGAGCGTGAGCGCAGGCCGAGGCCCCCAGACCCACCGCGAGTCCCCAGATCCAAATCGTCGTCTTCATCATGGCTCGATCATGTGCCATCCCCAGGTGGTCGCGCAACGGCGACCGCCCTCGAAGTTCTCTTGTATGAGTTCGAGCGACGCGAGCTGCACGCCCGTTGGCTCAGCGTCGGCTCCGCCTGTATGCTTCAATGAGAGCGAGTTCTTCGAGTGGTTCGAGGAGCTCCAGGCTCGCCCCGGAGCCCGCCATGGAGGATGAGAACAAGAAGGACCTCAGGAAGGTTCGCCTGGTCTGGGCAGGCGCGTTCCTGTCGTTCCTCGTAGCCACGAATTTGCTGTTCAGCCTCTTTTGCTCGAACTGGCCTCTGATCTTGTACCTGATGATCGGTGGGCTGGGAGCGTGGCTGGGCCCGAAGCTGAACCAGCGGTTCTCCAAGAACACCTTCTTCTCGAAGCTCGTCCGTCGCAGCGCCGTGATGCTCGCCGGCTTCTCCCTCATGGGACTGGTCGCCCTCTTCATGCTCCCCGCACACTGGGAGTCCAAGTGCGCGTGGCGTTACTGCGGCCGAGCCATGGGCCCCTCGCCCCTGACCTCGCCCTTCCCTGTCGGTGACGTGTCGTGCCGAGCTTGGAGCATGTGCGTCAACGAATACCCGTACAGGTCGGGACAGATGCGCGACGTCTACCGTCGAATGGAGGAGCAGGGGTGCCCCGCGCCCTGAGGCGAGCGCGCTGGGGTCAAGAGCCGCTTGGCATCAACACCCAGCGCCCATGAAAGAGCTCGGGCTGCATTCGAAACTTCGGGGAGCCCTTCTCAAGCACCTCACGAAGGCCGTTGTAGAAGCGCTCGGGAGCACGCTCTGTGGCCTCGACGGCGCGACTCGAGCCGAACAGGGGGAGCATCCCCAGAAGCGCGTCGAGGTCCCGCGAC
>CALCNF010000615.1 GCA_937897815.1 uncultured Pseudomonadota bacterium
CGTGAGGTCCGCGGGCATCTCGATCGTCAGCTCCACGAACAGATCGCCTCGTTTCCCGCTCTCGCGACTGAGCCCGTGGCCGCGCATCCGCAGGACGTCCCCATCACGACTCCCGGGAGGCAGCTGGATCCGCTCGACTCCCGAGAGCGCGGGGACCTCTAGCCAGCCCCCGGCGAGGGCCTTGGGGAGAGGGATGGGTCGCTTGAGCCACAGGTCTTTGCCTCGCACCTGGAGCTGGGGATGGGGCTGAACGTGCAGCTCCACGTAGCAATCCCCCGCCTGACCGCTCCCTCGACCCGCGCCACCGGCGCCCCGCACAAGCAAGCGTTGGCCGTCTTGGGATCTGGGCGGGATCTGAATCGTTAGATCTTCTCGCTCTTCGGTGACGCAGGTGCCGCCACACGCCTCGCAGGGCCGCTCCACGAGGAAGCCTCGCCCCTGACAATCAGGGCAGGGGACCCGTTCGCTGCGCAGCTCAGGGCGGCGTTCCAGGGTTCCCAGGCTCGCGCAACGACCACAGAACTTTGGGAGCTCCGAAAGGTCAAAGCCACGCCCGTCGCAAGCCGCACAGGGCCGCTCTCGAGGGAGACTCAGGACTCGCGAGCAGCCCAGCTCGGCCTCGGCGAACGAGAGTTCAAGACGATACCGGGTGTCATCTCCGCGGACAGAGACGCGATCGACGACCCCGAAGAGCTGGTCCAGCACACGCCCGAAGACCTCCGCCAGGGGCGCTCCTGGCTCCACCTGCATGACCTCAACGGGTCGCCCCGCATCATACGCCGCGCGACGCGCCGAATCGCCAAGGACATCGTAGGCCTGAACGAGGGACTGAAAGCGAGTCGTCGCCTCACCGTCGGTCGGATTACGGTCGGGGTGGTGAGCGCTCGCGAGGCGTCTGTAGGCGGCCTTGATGGACGAGATCGCCGCGTCACGCTCTACACCGAGGACGGCGTAGTAATCGGCGTGATCAGCCAACTTCCTCGTACATCACCTCTGCGATGCGATACGAGGAGCGCTCCAGTTGCTCCAGAGCCAGCTGCATCACGTCGGGATCGTCTCCCTCAAGCGCCTTGCGGCAGCGCTCCAGGTCTCGCTGGATCTTCTTTTTCTCTTCGTCGGTGAGATAAGTGTCCAGCTCGGTGAGGCTGCGCTCGGTCGTGTACATGAGGCCCTGGGCCTTGTTTCGAAGGGCCGCCACCTCTTTTCGCTGGAGGTCGGCCGAGCGATTCGCCTCCGACTCCGTGACCAACCGCTCGATCTCGCGCTCGTTCAATCCCGATGTCGGGCGCACGCGAATCTGGCGCTCGTTGTTGGTGCCTAGATCTCGCGCGGTGACCGACAGGATGCCGTTGGCGTCGACCTCGAAGTTCACCTCGATCTTCGGGACACCGCGCCTGGCCGGCGGGATGCCAAGGAGCTCGAACCTGGCGAGGCTCTTGTTGTCCGTGGCCATCGGGCGCTCACCCTGAAGCACGTGGATGTTCACGAGCGGCTGATAGTCCTCGGCCGTGGTGAACACCTCGGAGCACGAGGTGGGGATCGTTCGGTTTCGCTCGATGAGCTTCGTGAAGATTCCGCCCTGAGTCTCGATGCCCAGCGACAGCGGGATCACGTCGAGGAGGAGCACGTCCTGAACGTCTCCCCGGATGATTCCACCCTGGATAGCGGCGCCGATGGCGACCGCCTCGTCCGGCGACACGCCCTTGTTCGGGGCACGCTGGAAGAACTCGTACACCTGCTTTTGGATGTACGGCATCTTGGTCATGCCGCCGACCAGGATCACCTCATCGATCTCATCGACCTCGTATCCAGCGTCATCGAGGGCCTGCTGGCACTGCTCGAGCGTTCGCTGAACGAGATCCTGCATGAGCTCCACCAGCTCAGCGCGCGTCATGGTCATCTGAAGGTGAACCGGTCCGTTCTCATCGGCCGAGATGAAGGGGAGGTTGATCTCCGCCTCTTCTAGCGTGGACAGCTCGATCTTGGCCTTCTCCGCGGCCTCTTTGAGGCGCTGAAGCGCGACCGCGTCCTGCTCAAGGTCGTTGCCCTGCTCTTCACGGAACCGCTCGCAGATGCGCGCGATGATTCGCGCGTCCACGTCCTCACCGCCGAGGAAGGTGTCACCCGTGGTGGACTTCACCTGGAACACGCCGTTGCCCACCTCGAGGATCGAGATATCGAAGGTGCCTCCGCCGAGGTCATACACAGCGACTCGACCGGTGGAGTGACGGTTCAGCCCATAGGCCAGCGCTGCGGCCGTAGGCTCGTTGATGATTCGAAGAACGTTTAGACCCGCGATTCGACCTGCGTCTCGCGTGGCCTGACGCTGACTGTCGTCGAAATACGCAGGGACCGTGATCACCACGTCTTCAACTTCTTCACCCAGATAATCCCGCGCGCAGGCCTTCATCTCCTCCAGAACGTAGGAGGAGACCTCCGCCGGAGAGTACAGTCGCTCGTCCGCCTGCACGTGCGCGTCACCGTTTTGTGCGGGCGCGATCGTGTAGGGGAGCGACTCGGCCATACGCTGGATCTCAGGCGACTTCACCTTGCGTCCCATGAGACGCTTGATCGCGTAGACCGTGTTGTGGGGGTTGGTGATCGCCTGGCGCTTGGCGATGTGGCCCACTAGACGGCTTCCTCCCTCAGAGAAGCCCACGACGGATGGCGTCGTCCGGCTCCCCTCTGAGTTGGGAATCACGACGGGGTTTCCCGCCTCCATTACGACGACACATGAGTTCGTCGTCCCAAGATCGATTCCAATCACCCTGCTCATCGCGCTCTCCCGTTGCTCAACCTTCGGGTTGCGCGCGAATTATAGGTCTGGTCCTGGCAATGCAGCAAAGAAAGACACTCCGGAGGCCGCTGTCTTTGGAAGGGCATATCGTACACCGCTTTACCTTGTAGGTGAACCCAACACAAAGGGGAACTTGTTCAGGGTCATATCGCTCACCTCACAGAAGCCGGTCGGGAACAAACACGATGTCTCCCGCCTTGAGGTCCAGATTCGCGGCGAGGCCCTTGGAGATCTTCTCCACGGGGACCGGAATTCGAACCTCCTGACCGTCCTGCTTCCTCGTCACGACCACGAAGTTCGCGTTGGCCGTCTCCGTGAAGCCCCCGGCCATGGTGACCGCCTCCACGACGTTCATGCCGGCGGTGAGCGGAAAGGTCCCCGGCTTACGGACCATGCCCAGCACGAAGATCTTCTTCGAGTTGTACTGCTTTACGTAGACTGAGACGTAGGGGGCCTTCAGGTAGCCCGCCAGGAAACGCTCCTCAAGGACGCGCGCGATCTCGCTTGGCGTCTTGCCCTGAACTTCGACGCGTCCGATGAGCGGGACATCGACCGTCCCCTCCGGGGAGATCTGGTGCTCGCCTGAGAGCTCCTTCTCTCCATAGACGCTCACCGAGAAGACATCGCCAACCCCGAGACCGACGAGCTGCAGCTCCTCTCGAATCTCATCGTTGAGCTGCTCATACCCCGACACCGAGGCCTGAGGAGCGCACGCGCTCAACCAAAGCCCGGCGAGGAGAACGAGCGCCAATGGACCAATCGGCCGTGATTTGAAGCCCACAGGCATGATCGGCTCAGTAACGCAGATTGAGCGTCAGCAATACACGGTGGTCTTCGTAGCCCGCGAAGAACGTTTCTTCCTGGCCAGGCGTCGACGCGGGTGTCGAGCCCGTAAAGTAATCGCTCATGGACGCCTCGTAACGATACCCGAGCGTCAAACCAAACAGCCGCGAGAAGTCGAAGTCCATGACGAGACCCGCTCGAAGCATCAGATCCTCGCGATTCGCATCGCTCGCCCGCACCACGACCGTCTGCTCAATTCCGTCGCCATCCTCGAACGTCGTGTTTGCCGGGATGTAGGCGCCAAATCGCCGGGCGTCTACGCTGAAGTCAAAGTGCAGTCGACCCAGCTTGCCGAGGCTCTGCTCGAACGAGGTGTAGCCCCGATGAAAGCTGTAGAAGCCACCCAGGGCCGCCGTCTCCGCGTCCAGGTTGTATCCCAGGTGCCAGACTGAACGAATGCCAAACCTGTAGGTCATTCGAACGTCAGCCACGGCGCCGGTGTAGCCCTCACCCGCGTCCAGATTCGTGTCGGCGTAGCCACCCCGAATACGGAACGCCAGGCGCTCCGAGAAGTAGCCGTTCATGCCACCAAGGACCTTCCATGGCGATCCTTCGACGTGATAACCGTTAGCCGCCTCGCCCTCCGACTCATCGCCGTCGGGATACTCGACCATGTTCATGTTCGCGTCGAGCACAAGGTAGCTCAGGGGGTAGAAGCGCCACGATGTCTGGAAAGAGACCCGATGCCGGTCGGTGTTCTGGCTCTCCAGGTCATCGTAGGCCGTCATGTTGAGCGAGTAGCCCAGCTTCATCTCCAGCGCGCGGCCACCGGGGTGGAACGCCAGGTTGGCTCCAGCTGTGATGTCGTTTCGGTCGGCGCTGCCCGTTCCGCTCGACGGTCGGGTCCAGAGCTCGCGCTTGAAGCGGCCGTTGAGCGCCATCGAGAGAGCGCGCTTGGGGAACAGATTGATCTTGCCGTGGACATCCCCGCCCAGATCCTGCTGCGCCTGGACTCGCTCCTCTTCACCGAAGGGGAAATGCCCATCCGCGTCGGCTGCCAGGGAGAACGCGACATTCGTGAATCCAGGGTTGTAGATCGCCACGCCAGGCCGAAGGTGAAGCGCCATCACCTCGCTCAGCTCGACGTCCGTGTTCCGGTCGTCCTCACGAAAGAAGTTCGAGGAGTACATGGACTCGATGAAGAGTCGCGGCTGCACCACGAAGTCTCCGGCCCGAATCCCGAACTTAGGCCGGGTGTTCGGAAGCCCCTCTCCCGTCTGGGTCACACCCGAGTAGGCGCTCAACGACGTCGGGCTGCCCAGGCTCGTGCTCGGGCCCGCGGCTTGCGCGTACGTAGGCACACACAGCAACGCGACGAGTAGCAGGTGACGGATGAACATGAGGGGAGGGGTTGTCCTTTTCGCTCGGTCCTGAAGCGTCGCGCTCAGCCGAACTTCCCGAACTCGGTCTCAAGTCCGGGGGGGGGTTGGGGTGCTACCGAAATTCCTAGAAGAACGGACTCACTGGCGCAGGGGGCTCGGGTGGCTCCGGTGGCGGGGCGGGCTCCGGGGGAGCCTCAACAAGAACAGTGAGCATCTCACTGTCGATCTCGACCTGACGCTCGGTGTCGGGCGTCTCCATGTCGACCATGATTCCGCCCGCGGTCTTCACCTGAGCGAAGAGCTCGCCGATCTTTCCTCGGGCGATCATGATCTTTACAAATTCGTGCTCCACGGAGTCGCGATTGCCCTCCGCGGCCGCCTGCTGCAGCGCCACGAAGTTCTCTTCGCTGAGCTTCACCAGGCCCTTCATAGCCGTGATGGCCTCGTTTCGCGCGACGGTGGCGGCGACATTCTGGCCGCTGATCGACTCCTCGAGGAGCTTGAAGCTGCTGCTGAGCTTCTCGCCCATGCCGTCGACCATCTTGCCCGCGCTCGAGACCATCTCGTTGATGGACATATCGCTCGGGTTCTTCGCGACGGCAGAGCTCCACGCGAGCGCGAGCGCGCCCAGCAGGGCGATCGCGGCGAAACTCGCTGGATGTCTCTTCAGGCTCTTCATGTTCCCTCCGTCTCAGGTCGCGACCTGTAGACGGCCTCCGTCATATGAAGTTCGCATCATAGGAATGGATCCCAAAAACTGTCAACACGCATGGGCGTATACGCGAGGGGTGCGATTTGTGCAACCGGAGTTCGTGAAAGAACCCCATAATTCTCGCGTCGTTATGTCTGTTGCCCGGGACCGTGAATTTGATCAAGTCGTCCGGCACTTTTTCGAGTTCGATCAGGCCTCCGATCCGAGGGGCTCAGAGCGGTCTGGCCGGCCCATCGATCGCGTCCATCCAGCGCGTAGACCGAACCCGCTGAAGACCGGCTCCAGGGAGGAGCGCGATAGCGTCGCTCCTGCCTTCTCGAAAGCCCGGCGTCGGGACGCCCGCGCAGCGGGGTCCGACTCAGAGGCGCAGTTCCATAGAGCGCCGCAGGAAGGGCGCTCACAAGATTCGTGCTCTATCCCTGCGAGAGAATGAAGGGATAGCTGAAGGTGACCGGGCCACCCTCTGGTGCGGGGAAGCGCCAGGACTTCACCTTGGCGAGGATGCACTTGCAGATCGCCGCGCTGCCCGTCGTGTTCGACGTGCACTTCGAGCGAGTGATGCGTCCCGCAGTTCCGATCTGGAAGCGGATCGTCACCTTACCCTTCACGTTCGGATTGCTCTTGAGCGCCTTCTCGTAGCAGTGCTTGATGGCTCCACTTCGACGGCTGAAGACCTTCTTGACGGCGCCCTTGTCCACGCGACCGGAGCCGCTCTGACCGCCGACGCTACCGCCGCGGACACGGAACTTGACCTTGATCTCGGCCTTCTTCTTCTTCTTGTCTTTGACCGCACCTGTCTTGATGCGATTGCCGCCGCCCTCACCCTTGCCGAGGCCCTTGTAGGCTCCCTTACCGCTCTTCACGGCCTGGGGCTGTCCCACGAAGGTCTTGGTCGTTCCGTCGGCGTTCGCGACGCCGCCGTCGAGGTTGTTAAACGCGTCATCGAGGGTCGCTGCAGCGAGGCCCTTTCCTAGCGTATTACCGGGACCATCGCCCTCGCCCACGGATCCGAGGGCATGGAGGAAGGTCTTCTTGGTGACCGCCGTCTTGAGCTCCTTGATGCGCGCCGCCGATCGCTTCTGTGGCTTCGCGTCCTTCTGAGGCTTCGGCTCGGCCTTCGGTGCCTGCTTCTTGGGCTTCTTCTGGGGCTGGGGCTCCGGCTCCGGCTCCTCCTCAGGGGACTCCTCGTCCGTCTCCTCTTCCTCGTCAGGCTCCGGCTCCGGCTCCTCTTCCTTCTCCTTCTCCTTCTCGGCCATCACCTCGGCCTTGAGGAGCTCGTAGGCGCGCGTCTTCTTGGCGCCAAACTCGGTCTGGAGGTACTGGCCGCTCGTGCGCCACCAGAAGTCGAGGCCGATGCCGAGACCCGCCTGAATCAGGAAGCTCATGAGCAGGACGTTGAACATCAGCCAGTCGACGCTGCGGCTTCGCGCCGCCGCCGGGAGCTGAGGTCGTGGGAGAACCGGGGGCTTCTCAACGAACTGGAAGAGGAGGGTGAACTCGCCGATCACCACTTTCCCGCGCGACCGATCGTCCAGTTCGATCTGGGAGCGTCCACCGCGCTTCTTCGTGTTGCCGCTCTTTGCGAGTGAGGAGAGGTCGAGGACCTCGTCATTCACGGAGAGTCGGCCCTCCATGCGTTCATCGAACGTCAGGAGGTAGTTATCGCTCTTCGCTTCGAACAAGCGAAACGACTTGCCGAGCTGGCTTGAGGGGAGGATGAAGGTGTTCTTCGCGTGCGTGCCTAATGAGACGTCCTCGCGTTTACGAATCAGCCGCTCTTCGACGATTCGACCCGCTTGGATGATGCCCACCCGAAGGATCTTCTTTGCGCCTTCCTTAGCCATTGTTCCCCTTCCGCGTTCCGCGCTTAGTTAGCGCTTGCCACCCTTGAACACTGCGAATCGCAGGTCGCTCAAGCCGGCCATACCGATCGT
Source organism: uncultured Pseudomonadota bacterium (assembly GCA_937897815.1). GTDB lineage: Bacteria > Myxococcota_A > UBA9042 > PHBI01 > CALCNF01 > CALCNF01. The sequence continues at coordinate 7,609 of CALCNF010000615.1, forward strand.
ATAAACGACCTCTGAAATGATCCGGTACGGAATCTCGTGATCACAGATGATTGTTGCGACGGGCTTGAACTCGCGTCCCAGGTCCTTCGCTTCTTCCTTCTGCTGCTTCACGATCTCCTCCAGCCGCTTATGGAGCGGCTCAATCATGAAGCTAGCCTCTGAGCCGTCCTCCTTAAAGGACTTCCCGATGCTGTAAGTGTTCCCTGGGTCCTTGTAATCGTCGCCCTGGCAGATCTGGCCCGACTTGGAGCAATCGACCTTCACCACGTTCTTGTGGTCAACGATGATCGCCTGCTTGGTCACCGTGATCGGCACGGAGTCCTCAGGCTTATGGTCCACGGTCGAGTTCGCGATCTTGAGGTAGTCATCCTGCTTGATGCTCAAAGGATCGCTGGTGATCGACACCAGGAGGAAGACGAGCATGATGGTCATGATGTCCATCATGGAGTTGATGTTCAGGCCGCCCTTTAGCTCATTGGAGCGTGAGGGCTTGCGCTTCTTCTTCTCGAAGCCTTCGCCGTTCTCGGGCTCAGTCTGCTGAATCTCGTCGGCCATTGCTTATCTCTCTCGGCGATGGGGCGGATCGCGCCGCCTGTCGCGTGCCTATTCCACTACGGTGAAGACGACGGCCGGGAACAGGTCCACCGGGACCTTGAGCTCTCCGTCCTTCTTCTCCTTGGCTTCCGCCTTCTCGTACAGGGCGAGCTTTTCGTAGCTCTCCTTCTCGAGCTCGACGCGCACGGCGTCGATGGTTCGAGCGATCACCTTCCATGGGATGTGGGGTTCGGCTCCGATGTTGATCGTCTTCTCGTCGGGATACTGACGCTTCTTCGCCAGCACGCGCGAGTAGAGGGTCGGATAGTCGTAGTCCTCGACTTCCTTACCGTCGGAGTCGGTCATGATCCGCTTGAAGATGGGCTTCTCGGGCTCGGTTGTGAGCTCGGCCTGCTGCGTGAGCTTGAAGCCCTTGCTCGTGATGATCACGGTCAGATTAAGCGGCTTCTTCTCATCATCCTTCTTGCTCGCCTTACCCGTGCCTAGACGGGGAGACGAGACAGCCTGCACACGCACCTCAAAGAAGGAGAACGCGAAGAGCAGAACGGGAATCAGGATGACGAGGATCGACATGATTGGAGTGAGATCCAACTCATCGTCGAAGTCTTCCGCATTGCGTCGTTCAGACGGCTTACGTGACATCATTGCCTCCAGGCCGCATCGCGCGGCTCACGGAATTCGCCCAGCCCTGCGCGCGGCAGAGCTGGGCGACCCGAAACATTATCCCTGGGAGCTTCCCTGGCGGGAGATCAGCAGGTTCTCCAGCTTGACCGAGTAGAGATCAATCTCGTCGATGATCTTCTTGGTCAGGCCCGTGAGGACCGCGTGAGCGGCCATGCACGGGATCGCGACGATCAGACCGAACGCGGTCGTGTTCATCGCGAGCGAGATGTTGCGACCCAGCGCCTCCTGGCGCTTGTCGGGAGCAACAGTCGCCAAGTCAGAGAACGCGCCGATCATACCAATAATGGTACCGAGCAGTCCGAGGAGGGTCGCGATATTCGCGACCGTCGCCAGAGCGTTCGTTCGCTTCTGGATGAAGGGGATGACCTCAAGGGTCGCCTCCTCCACTGCGTTCTGAATCTCATCGCCGCCCTTATTGGCACGCGTGAGACCCGCCTTGATGACCCGAGCCAGTGCAGCTGACGGCGCGGCATTACAAAGCTTGATAGCCTTGTCGATGCTGTTGGCCATCACCAGCTTCTGGATCTGAGCCATGAAAGCGTTCGCGTTGATGTTGTACTTGAAGAACAGCATCACAAATCGCTCGATCATGATGCCGATTCCCAAAATTGAGGCGCTGAGGATGATGTACATCCAGATACCGCCCTCGCTCATGGCCTTCGCAATCGCGTCCATGGACTCCCTACCTCCGGAAAAGGATTACATATGCAGTACTTACTGCGGTGTGAATCGGTTTAGTGAA
>CALCNF010000616.1 GCA_937897815.1 uncultured Pseudomonadota bacterium
CTCCCAGTCGAGCTGCTTCGTGGTGGCGTCTCCGCTCCGCGACCAGCTGAAGCGAACGGAGGTCGCGGGCTTGAGGCCGTCGCGCACGAAGAGCCCATATCCGCCCGAGAACACGAACTGGTCACCGCCACCGCCCAGGCCCAGGCCGAAGCTCTGTTTGCCCTCACTGAAGAGGCCCATCTCGGCCTGCGCGCCCGGTGACCACACCAGACACAGCGCGAGCGCGCCCATCACAAGCATTCGACTCATCGGCTTCTCCCTGCGGTGCCCCCCGGGGGCGGTGGTGGCATCTTCGCGAGCTCCTCTTCTAGCACGGCGATCATATGAGCGGGCTCATACGCCGTGCTCACATACCGAACCGTGCCGTCCACTCCGATGATCCAGTCCTGGGGAAAGACGCTGTTGGTCGTCGTGCCGTGGATGACGTACTTGTCGTGCGCCTGGAGCCCCTGTGGGTCAACCAGCACAGGATAGGTGAGTCCGAGCTGCTCCGCGTAGGCCTGCAGCTTGGACAGCTCGTCATCCGGACCGATGGCCCAGATGATGACGCCCGCCTCCTCGTAGAGACTCCAGAGGGATGTTTCGATGTCCGAGACCTCGGACGCGCAGACCGGTCACCAGGTCGCGAAGTAGCACAGGATGACCGGCCGTCCGCGCTGCTCAGAGAGGGTCCACGTTCCCCCGTTCAGATCCTGCAACGTGAAGTCTGGCGCCAGATCTCCGATGCCCACGTTTGAGCCTGTGGAGGACGAGGCGACTCGGAGCGATTGAAGAGGCTGATCGGGATCGTCGGTCGCGACGCACACCTCGCTGTCGATCTCGCCGCCGCTCGTCTCCAGGATGACGTAACCCGTGGCCATCTCTCCGGGTGGGATCACGAGCCGATCCCATCCCAGGCTCAGGCGCTCGTCCTCGACCGCGGCGCCTGAGATCACCAAGGGGGCGCCGCCACGGTTGGAGAGCTCGAAGGTCGTCACGGTCTCATCGCCAACGAGATAGAGCTGGTCTCGATTCAGCCGCGCCTCGGGCGCGCGAGCGCCCCTGTCCGCGCGAAAGATGGAGAGGGCGTTCCAGTCAGCGAGAAAGAGGCGGCCGTCGTGGGCGCTGACGTGCATCGCCCACGACGGTGTAGCGTCAAACCCCAGGGGGGTGGGCGTCTCCGGTGAGCTCACGTCGATCACGCCGACGCCGGCGTGGTCGGCGGTGTAGAGGAGTCCTTCATGGACGGCTACGGAGATGACCGGCCCACCCATATCGACGACGGCGAGGGGGGAAGGGGCGTCGGGCTCGCTGATGTCGAAGAGCTCCACGCCGACCGAGCCCGAGGCGACGTACAGGGTCGTCCCGTCCGCGACCAGATCCTGAGGTCCCCCCAAGGACGGCGTGATCCCCACCAGCGCGGGTGACTCGGGCACGCCGATGTCGACCGTCACGATCCCGAGGCTGTTGTCGGCGATGTAGGCCCGTTGGCCCACCACAACGATCTCCCAGGGATTGCCGAGCCCATCCAGGACCCGCTTGGGATCCTCATGGGCCCGATCCAGGTCGCTGAGGTCTACCGTATACAGGGCGCCCTCGTGGCTCACGACATAGAGCAGGCCTTCGTGGGCGACGAGCCCCGCGGCGGAGGGCACGGTCACCAGGGGCCACATGCTCATGTAGGCCGGGTCGGTGGTGTCGATCAGGTGCACGCCCATCTGCCCCGGGTTCTGAACCCCCCGGTTGGTGAGGGCCACGAGCGAGTCGCTCACGACCTCCAGGTGCTGATAGTCCCGGTCGTTCTTCGTGGTGCCGTTGGTCGCCGCGGGTGGGTAGCGCGAGACCATGGAGGGCTCACCATCGGTGTCTTGGTAGGCGATGAGCCCTGGGAGCCCTGCGACGAAGATCAGCCCGCGCTCCGGCTCCACGTCCACATCTTGGAAGTGGGCCTTTTTGTACGGGACTCGGTGGAGCAGCTCGAGGGGATCTGGGCTCAGCGTCGATGGAGCCTCGCAGGGCCCCGAGGCGGTCTCTAGATCCGCGGGGATCGGCTCGGGTTCCGGCGCCGTGATGGAGCCAGAGTCCGACTCGGTCGAGGGCTCCGTGCACCCCGCGAGCAGGGCGAGCACGGCGAGCGCCGCCAGGCA
>CALCNF010000617.1 GCA_937897815.1 uncultured Pseudomonadota bacterium
CGCGGTATCGAGCTTGAGGCTCCCGACGGCACCCACACCTTCGTACCCGGATTGGCGCTGCATACGAACCCCGCGGTTCACGCCCACGATCAGGGTCGGGCGGGCCCGATCACCCTTCACTGTCACCTGCCCGAAGGGCTGGACCTCGCCCCGGAGAGCGCGAGTAAGCTGTGTCGACGTCTGGCGCTCCTGAGCCCTCGACGTGCTCCGGGTAGCCCTGTGATCGCGCACCTCGACACCGCCAGTCGTGACATCTGGATCACCGCCACTCCCTTTGATCACCGCGAGGCCCAGGCGCTCGAGACGGAGCTCACGGGCAAGATCAGGATGGCGCTCACGCCCCCAAAGAGTGAGCGCTCCGAACCGGCGAGCGAGTAGCGCTTCGGTTACGGTGAGGGCCGCCTAGATCCCGATGGGGTGCCAGGCCGTCTTGAACTCCACCCAGGGCAGGATCTGATAGGGGCTCTGAGCTTCGGGCTCCATGAGCGCCGCCAGCCCCGGGTCATCCGCGAACTTGATGCGCTTCACCGAGTCAGCGGCGGCCTGACCCATCGCCACCTGGGTCTCCTGGTCGACGCCGAAGGCCAGCACGCCGTCCACGTCCATATGGCTCGTCACGTGACCGTGAAGCTCGGACGTCTCACCCGTCAGGATGTTCACCACGCCACCGGGCAGATCGCTGGTCGCGAGGACCTCCGCGAACTCGATGGCCACGGGCGCCAACTCGATCGGGGTCACCGCGATCACGACGTTGCCCTGGGTAATGGCCGGGGCCATCGCCTGGACGATCCCCAGGAGGGAGGCCGAAGAGGGCGCAAATGAGGTCACCACGCCGAGCGGCTCCGGCATCGTGAAGTTGAAGTGTGACGAGGCGACCTGGTTGGTGCAGCCAAAGACCTGGGTGAACTTGTCACACCAGCCGGCGTACCAAACGAGGCGGTCAATGGCGCACTCGACCTCCGAGGTGGCGTCCTTCTTCTTCGCCCCCGTGGTCGTCATGATCAGATCGACGAAGCTCGCCGCGCGCGACTCGAGCATCTCGGCCATGCGATAGAGAATCTGACCACGATTAAACGGCGTCCGCGCCGCCCAGCCTGACTGCGCCTTGCGAGCCGCGACCACCGCCATGCGGAAGTCTTTCCGTGATGCACGACATACATTGGCCACGAGGGTCCCCTTCTCGTCCCGGACCTGAAGATACCGACCGCTCTCCGTGCGTGGAAACTTCCCGCCGATGAAGAGCTTATACGTCTTTTGAATCGGAAGCCGCGCCATCTCAGCTCACCTCCAGATAGGCCAGGAGCCCCTGTCGTCCACCCTCACGGCCAAAGCCGCTCTCCTTGTGGCCGCCAAACGGGCTCCCCGGATCGAACTTGTTGTACGTGTTGCCCCAGATCACGCCCGCCTGCAGCGCTCCGGCGACCTTGAAGAGCTTCGAGCCCTTATCGGTCCAGATCCCCGAGCCAAGGCCATACGGCGTGTTGTTGGCCTTCTCGATGGCCTCCGCCGGCGTCCTGAAGGTCAAGACCGAGAGCACCGGCCCGAAAATCTCCTCCTGGGCGATGCGGTGGGACTGCGACACATCCGTAAAGAAGGTCGGAGCAAAGAAGTAGCCCTTGCTCGGGAGCTCGCACGGCGCCGAATGCCTCACGGCTCCCTCCGCCTCGCCGATCCCGACCATCTCGGTGATCCGGTCGAGCTGCTCTTTGGAGTTGATGGCGCCCACGTCGGTGTTCTTGTCGAGCGGATTACCGACCACAAGAGTCTGGATACGCCGCTCGAGCTTGGCCACCACCTCATCGGCGATGCTCTCCTGAACCAGGAGCCTGGAGCCAGCGCAGCACACGTGGCCCTGATTGAAGTAGATGCCGTTCACGATCCCCTCAATGGCCTGCTCGATAGGCGCGTCCTCGAAGACGATGTTCGCCCCCTTGCCGCCGAGCTCGAGGGTGAGCCGCTTGTTGGTACCCGCGACGGCTCGCTGAATGATCTTTCCAACGTCGGTCGAGCCCGTGAAGGCGATCTTGTTGATGTCGGGGTGGTTCACGATGGCGGCGCCTGTCGAGCCCGCTCCGTTCACCAGGTTCACGACGCCAGGCGGCAGACCCGCCTCCTGGATGATCTCCGCGAGCTTCATGGCGGTCAGCGGTGTGGTCTCGGCGGCCTTCAGCACCACCGTGTTGCCGGTCGCCAGCGCGGGCGCGATCTTCCAGGCGGCCATGAGCAGCGGAAAATTCCAGGGGATGACCTGACCCGCCACCCCGAGGGGCCGCGGCGTCGTGCCCGGGAACGCGTACTCCAGCTTGTCCGCCCAGCCCGCGTAGTAAAAGAAGTGCGCCGCGGCGAGCGGGATGTCGACATCGCGGCTCTCCTTGATGGGCTTGCCCCCATCCAGGGTCTCCAGGATGGCCAGCTCACGGGCCTTCTCCTGGATCATGCGCGCGATCCTGTAAATGTACTTGCTGCGCTCGCGGCCCCCCATCTTGCCCCAGGGGCCCTCGAACGCGCGCCGGGCGGCTTGCACCGCGCGGTCCACATCCGCCTCCGTCCCGACGCCGAACTCGAAGAGCACCTCTTCGGTCGCCGGATTTACCGACTTCATATAGGACGAAGCGTCGACGAACTCTCCGTCGATAAAGTGACCATAGCGCTTCTCGAACTGGGCGTGGCCCGTGCTCTCTAGGGCGGGAGCGTACTCCCACAGGTCACCGAAGAGCATCTCCTTGACAGGCATGTTCATTCTTCTTTCCTCCTAAGCTACGGCAGCGAGTAGTAACGGGATGAGGAGTAGCGCCCTGTGCGCACCTTATCGAGCTGCATCAGGACCTCGTTGAGGAGCGAGGACGCCCCAAAGCGAAAGAGATCGGGCGTCAACCACTCGTCACCCAGCGTCTCTTTGACCATGGCGAGGTAGTGAAGCGCCTCCTTCGACTTGCGGATTCCGCCAGCGGGCTTCATTCCGATCTTCTCTCCCGTGCGCATGTAGTGGTCACGAATGACCTCCAGCATGACAAGCGTCACCGGAATCGTAGCCGCGTTCGGGATCTTTCCCGTGGACGTCTTGATGAAGTGCGCGCCCGCGTCGATGGCGATCTGGCTCGCCAGGCGGACGTTGTCGAACGTCTCCAGCTCACCGACCTCCAGGATCACCTTGAGGTGAGCGTCCCCGCACGCCTCACGAGTCGCCGCGATCTCATCGAAGACGAGGGCATAATCGCCCTCCAGAAAGGCGCGTCGGCTGATGACCATGTCAATCTCGTCCGCGCCAAGATCCACCGTGCGGCGCACCTCCTCGAGGCGCTCCGTCAAGGTCGCCTGCCCGCTGGGGAAATAGGTCGCCACCGCGGCCACCTGGACACCGCTATCGCCGAGGGCCTCCTTGGCCACCGCGACCAGGGACGGATAGACGCAGACCGCCGCCACCGGCGGACATTCTTGCCCCGGCAGCGGGATCATCGCTTTCTGGCAGAGGCTCGTGACCTTGCCAGGCGTGTCTTTACCCTCGAGCGTCGTGAGGTCCATCATGGAGATGCACAGCTGGAGTCCCGCCTCCTTGGCCGTGGTCTTGATGCTCCTCTTCGTGAACTTCTGGGCCCGCTCGCGGATGCCGACCTCGTCCACCGAGCGCAAGAGCGCTGGCTGATAGGTGCCCCACGCGCCGCGTCCGCCGCCAGTCGCCGCGCCAGAGCCGCCAAGGGCTCCCGCGGGTAGGCCGAGCGCGAGCGCAATAGCGCGCGCCTGAGCTGGACTCGGCGTCCACTCCCCGCGCTCAATTCCGCTGATATATTGTCGGCTCGTGCCCGCGGCGCGCGCGAGCGCCGCCTGGCTCATGCCCACCGTTCGGCGGGTGTTCTTGACGAGCTCTGAGATCTCTTCAACAGCCATGGAAACAACCTCCAGACGCAGGTCATACTCCAAGCTGCGCAAAAAAGAAAGTGGCGCTTGCGATCGTTATTGCGTTCCTATTTCCGAAAGAGCTTGAGAAAGCGCGCTATAGCATCGCCAAGATGGCGGCAACGAGCTTGTCGATCCCTTTGGAAACCAGCCCAATGTTCGGTCCCAGCATGTAGGCAGGTGTGGTGACAATTCGATTCGCGTCATCCACGACGATGTCATCGACCGCGCACTCGACGTGTACGGCGCCGAGCGCCTCCAGGGCACCAGCGGTGCCCTCATCGTTGCCAATCGTGATCCTGGGGGAAAGTTCTCCGAGGCTCTTGGCCGCAAGCGCGGGGGCAATACAGATGAAGCCCAGGGGCTTCTTGGCGAGACTCATGGCCTTCACGAGTCGGTCAACGTCCCCGTTGATGGTCATGTCCGGGCCGTCGACGGCCAAGGTGCAGAGGTTCTTCGCGGCGCCAAAGCCGCCCGGAAAGATCAGCGCGTCCAGGTCGTCGGCCCCGACGCCCGCCATGTCGAGGACAGGACCGCGCGCGATACGAGCGGACTCGACCAGGACGTTACGCTCGGCTCCGTCGACGGGCGCGCCGGCCTGGTGGTCGATGACGTGCATCTGAGGGATGTTGGGGGCCATGGGGATGATCTCAACGCCGGCGCGGTCAAGCGCCAGGAGGGTCAGAACCGCCTCATGAATCTCGGCCCCGTCGTTCACACCGCAGCCCGCGAGGGCGACTCCAACTCGTGTTCCCTGGCTCATATTCTCTTCCCCTATAGATCCTGGAATTCTTCACCCTCCCCTGTCGGGTCGGACGCGGGAGAAAACCTAGCACCGGGGCCGGCTGTTGGGCCAGGCGTCCCCGATGTTCTGGTTGCGCGCCGTGAGGGCAGAGTCTTCCGGCGTAGACATCTCCGGACCGCACGTTATGCTCGTCGGGTCGAAGGAGGAGCGGTGAAGGAGAAGCACATCCGAATACGGGTCGAGCAGTGCCTGGCGCTGTCGAAGGCGTCCAACTGCCCACGACGAAAGTTCGGAGCTCTTCTGGTGGACCCGACGCGGAACGTAGTCCTGATGGACGGCTACAACGGCGGGCCGCGGGGCGGAGGTGAGCTGTGTGGTGGTGAGGTCTGCCTTCGGGACTCTGGAGAGGTGAAGTCCGGGACTCGAATCGAGATCGGCTGCCATCACGCGGAGATGAACCTGATCTGCAACGCTGCGGCGAATGGCGTGCCGACCCGCGACGCGTGGCTCATCGTGACCGGCGAGCCCTGCATCATGTGCTCCAAGCTGATCCACCACGCGGGGATCGCCAAGGTTCTTGTAGTCGATGGCGGCTACGGTGGAGCCAACGGCGTACCCTATCTGGAGAGCCACGGGGTCATCGTTGATAAGGTTGAGGGGCCTCGGGACCCGCGCGTCAACCCGTAGCGCCGAAAAGAGACTTTTTAAGCCTCGGCCGCTTGCACCCGTAGTAGCCCCTACAGGTTACCAACTCATTCTCTCAGGAAGAGCGGCTCCCGCTATCGTCTCGATCCTGCCGAGCATACAGCTACGCCATGATCAGAGCTCTTTCCATACGGAGTAATTCAGGCGCCAGCGCCGCATCGCGCGCGCTGGTCAACGTTACACAAGACGTTCACGGCTCGGTGGGCCGGTTGTCCTCGGGTCTCCGGGTTCAGTCCAGCTCGGACGACTCCGCGGCCCTGGCCGTCGCGGAGAACATGCGCGCCCACAAGGCCGGGGTCGGCATGGCGATACGAAACGCCACCGCAGCGGTGGCCATGCTGCAGACGGCTGAGAGCGGACTCGCAACCATCGGCGATCTCAAGGTTCGTATGCGCGAGCTGGCGGTCCAATCCGCGTCGGATGGCATCAGCGACGACGAGCGCGCCCTTCTCAATACGGAGTACGTGACGCTGCGTGAGGAGATTGAACGGGTGGCCGGCGCGACCGAATACAACGGCCAGGGACTGCTCGGCGCCGATGGAGGTCACGCCGGAGGAATCGTCGATGCCGACGGTGACCCGGCCTCCAGGTTCGTCTTTCAGATCGGCTTTCAGAACTCGGGAGACGACCAACTCACGGTCGACATCAAGACGGGCGTCATTGACCAGGTGGAGACCTCGAGCATTGAGAGCGTGGCGAACGCGCAGGCCGCGATCGACAGCATCGACCTGGCTCTGAACGCGAGCAACGGGCACCTCTCTGAACGCGCGAATATCGGGGCGCACCTCAAGCGCCTCTACACCGCCATCGCGGGTCTGCAGGCCCAGGCTCAGAACTTCGAGACCGCCGTGGGTCAAAAGCGCGACGCAGACCTCGGAGACGAGAGCATGGAGTTCAACAAGAGCCAGGTCCTCCAGAACGCGGGTGTCGCGATGCTGTCACAGGCAAACGCCCAGCAGAACGTCGCCTTGAGGCTGCTGGGCTAACCCCGAGGCCCAGGCATTGGATAGGCAAGAGTTCATCAGGGGTCACCAACTGACACCGATGGTCCGTGGAGCCCTCTAAACGAGACCGCGCCAGCCCGCACAATGACAGGCTGGCGCGGTTCAAGACGACATCTCAAGAGTCGGATCAGGGCCATCGAACCGGGCTCGGTTTCGGGTCGATGGCCCTGAACTCCTTCTCCTCTCCGCTCCTCTCAGGCAATCCGGGCTCGGTATCGGATCCTGCGTCGCAAACGTGTTCCCCTGTTCTGTGGTGCTCACCCGGATGGGTCGGCCCGAGACATCGCCCCGGGCACACCATCTCCATCGGCGGCTCGGAAGATCCCTTGAGGATTTTCTTCGGTCTTCACCGAAAACCTCTCAGAGAGCCGCTGGCTCCAGGCGAGCTTCAAGGGCCTCAAGGGCCTTCACGCTCAAGACGGACAGGGTCTTCCAGAGGGGATCTTCCAGGATCTCCTGGGCGGCGCGCTCCGTCCCGATGCGCTCACAGAACTGGCTCATCACCCTCAGATGGTGGTCGAGCTCGGGCCAGAAGACGTCCCCTGCCTCAAGTAGATCATCAAGACCGCTGTCATCAAACAGCCCGCACAACAGCTCGGTGGCATCGGGGCAGCTTCCCTCGCCTTCGATCCAGGCGGCGCGCTGCTGCTCCAGGTCACCGAGGCGTCTCAGGTTGTCGACGACCAGGTCATGCCAGGGCTGTCGCGGGATAGGCGTGATCAAAACGGCCACACGAACTGATCCAGCGAAATGTGAGCCTCAGGGGTGTTCACGTCCACGACCTTCCCGCGAGCGTCCAGCGCCTTCCCGTCCTTCATGTGACGGACGTAGGGCTGTCGGGAGTTCGGATGCGGCGACTTCGGATTCCCGGGCATCACGCGGACGGAGTGATGGGGGTTGTCTGGGGCGGCGTACTTCGTCCCGCCGCCCTTCTTGGATGCGGTGCCGACCCAGTTATCGGGGAGGCCCTTGGGGCGAGGCAACGAGGTGGCGACTCGCCCCCCCGCCTTCGTCAACCCCTCGCCGGCCACCTGGCGGGTGACACGGTTGGCCGTGTTGACGTTGTCGGCGACCTTCATCGAGGTCTTGACGCCCTTGGCGCCCGTAGCCGCCCAACCGGCGAACGGGATCATCGCCGCCGCCGAGAGCGCCGCGTTCCCCTTGTCGCCCTCCGCGAGATACAGCAGAGAGTTCACACCATCAGCGACCTCACCGAACGCTGGGACGAGCCCAGCGAGGTCCAGCCCGGCGTGCACGGTGTCCATCAGACCCCAGCCGCCCTCCTCTTCCGCTTCTGGCGCCTGCGGCTGAGGAGCCGGTGGACGCACGGGCGGCAGGAGCGAAGCCATCTGCTCTTCGTAGGTCTTTCCCTTCAAGCCATAGCGTTCATCCGCCGGGGTAGACTGCGCTTCCGGCGTCGCGTCGGCGGTAGAGCCGCCCATGGTGACATGGGGTATGTGCTTGAAATGGGGCATAGGTGTACGTTCGCGAGAGCGAGGAACCGACCCAGAAAGGGAGACGATAGCACAGAGGGGTTCGCCTCTCCAACGCTCAGGTTCGCCATCGGGCCTGGCCGTGGGCTACAAGGGAGTCATGCGCGTCGCAGCCGTCCAGTACAAGGCCATAAGAGGCGACCTACCGGCCTCGCTGAGCGGGCTCATCGCCCACGCGCGACAGGCCGCGGTCGACACCGACCTCCTGGTGCTCCCTGAGATGGCGGTCACGGGCTACGCCTTTGAGGACGAGGGCGCCGCGCGTGAGGTCGCCGAGCCGCCTGATGGGCCCACCTACGAGGCCCTCGCCC
>CALCNF010000618.1 GCA_937897815.1 uncultured Pseudomonadota bacterium
CCAGGCGCACAGGATATCGTCGGTGCCCGTGCGGTGGCCTCGCTTGCGCTGCCAGAGGTGTCGCGTTCGCGTGAGACGAACCCGCTCCAGTTCGCTCAAAGGAGATCCTGAATCGCTTTACGCGTCGAGGCGATCTCTTTGTCCTTGTACCCGACGATGCGCTTCGTGATCTTACCTTTGCGGTCGACGATGAAGTTCGTCGGCATGGCGTTGATGTCGAAGTCCGTCATGGTCCGCGCGCTTGGGTCGTAGGCGATCTTGAAGTTCGGGTCGAGGCCGACGACGTACTTGTCACCGCGCTCTCTCTTGCGGTCGACGTTGATCGCGATCACCTGGAATCCCTGCTTCTTCCACTCGTCCTCCCAGAGCTTCATGGCGGGCATCTGCTTTCGGCAGTTTCCGCACCACGAAGCGAAGAAGGTCAGGTAGGTGACCTTCCCCTTGAAGAGGCTCTTATCGAGCTTCCCGCCTCCGCGCAGGTCGAGCACGAGGTCGTCCGGTATGCCCTTGCCGACGATCTCAGTGATCTCGGTCGCCCGGACATCGCTGGCCGTCGCCACGTCCTTCACCTGGGCGTCAGCGCAGCAGCGGAACCCGATGGTGTCGTTCTTGTAGCCCGCGCCGTAGGTGGCGGCGCGACGTCGGCAGGTCCCGGAGGTCTTGGTCCGGAAATCACCGCCCATCATCGCCGCGTCATCCGCGCTCTCACCGATCCACTCATAGAGGTTGCCCGAGAGGTCGTAGATGCCCTCGGGCGTCCTGCAGCCAGGCATGGATCCGGTCTTGGTCGGCTTGCCGCTCAGCTTGTCCTCGGAGTCTCGGCAGGTGTCCTTCTCGTAGAAGGGGCCGTAGGGATAGAGGCGCCCCACGACTGGCCCGTCCACGAACTTCCCGTTGTTGTTGTGATCGTTCGCGGGCTCACCGATGCAGGCGCTGACCCACTCCTCCTCGGTGCACATTCGCTTCCCGGCGGCCTTGCAGGCCTTGTCCGCGTCAAACCAACTGGAGAAGGACGGCATGACGTTGGGGACGCTCACGGCCTTCCCGCTCTTGTCCACGCTGGACTCAAAGGCGTCGATCCAGAAGTCTCCGCTCTTCTTCTTCACCTTGATCATGCGCGCCGTCGACTCGCTCGCCACCTCGGCCTTGGCCGCCTCCATGGGCGTCGAGGCCTTCATGGCCAGCTGGATGTAGTAGTCGAGAACGTCCTTGGCCACCGATCCGGTGACCGCGCGGTTGTTGATGTAGATCCTCGGCGTGCCGTTGATGCGCATCTTGCTGGCCAGGACCACGTCCTTCTTGATGGCCGCCGCGGGTCGGTCGGATGCGTAGCAAGCGTCATAGGCGGCCAGGTCCATTCCCAGCTTCTCGGCGTACCCACGCAGCTGGGCGCCAGAGAACTGCTTCTGCTTCTGATAGAGCAGGTCGTGCATCTCCCAGAACTTCCCCTGTTCCTGCGCGCAGACGCTCGCGAAGGCCGACCGGCAGGCGCCCTCATGCATTCGGCTCGAGCCCATTCGATAGTTGCAGTCGGCGTTCATCGGGTAGTGCTTAAACACCCAACGCACCTGGTCCTTGTACGTCTTCTTGAGGGCCTTCGTCTGGTAGGTCACGAACTTACAGAAGCTGCACTCGAAGTCCTTGATCACGGTGATGGTCACGGGGGCGTTCTCGGGACCGATGGTCGGGTTGTGCGCCTCGACCGGGATCTCGTAGTAGCTCCAGCCGTTGTCTGTGAGCTTCGCCTTGGGCTTCGCCTTGGGCTTCGCGGGCTGAGCTTTGGAGGCGGTGTCCGTCGCAGTCTCCGCCGCAGGCTGCTTTTCCTGCTCCGCAAGCTCAGGGAACATCTCGGCCGCGCCGGCCGTCTTGGTCTCCTCAGCCATGGAGCTCTCCACGCTGCTGAAGATGCCGACGGAGATCGCTCCCGTGATCAGGAGGACCGCGACGGACTGACCGATGGGGCCTCCTCCGCTGGTCAGAGAGCCCACAGCGCGCCGGGCGGCTCCGCGTCGAGGAACACCGCGGACGCGGCGGGGAGCTCGTCGGAGGCGAGGCAGTCCAAGATCTCGCGGATGTCGTCCACGATGTTCGCGGGTTTGTCGTGGTGCAACGCCGCGCCCTTGGCCTTGCC
>CALCNF010000619.1 GCA_937897815.1 uncultured Pseudomonadota bacterium
GATGACGATGACAACGACTCCTCACCTGACGCCGACGACTGTGAGCCCCTCAACGCCGAGGTGTATCCCGGCGCAAACGAGGACTGCGACGGGATCGACAACAACTGCAACGACCAGATCGACGAGGGTCTGTGCGATGACAAGCCCTGCCATACAGGGCAGTGTCAGCCGGGTCCGGATCAGGAATGCACGTATGAGCCGGTCGCCGACGGCGTCGAGTGCGAGGACGGGAGTCTCTGCACTTCGGGAGATTCTTGTCAGGGCGGCCAATGTACGGGCGTCGAGCTGTCGTGCGCAGCCGAGCCCTGCCAACAGGCTGCATGTAACCCCGATACGGGCGTCTGCGAGCCCCTCGAGCCTCTCGCAGACGGCAGCGAATGTAACGATGGAGAGGGCTGCACGGTGGAGGACGTGTGCAAGGACGGGTTCTGTGTGGGCGAGGCCAAAGTTTGTGACGATGGAAACGAGTGCACGGAGGACTGGTGTGATTCGGCGACCGGGTCGTGCCAGACGCTCGATAGCGACGATGGCGTCATGTGCGATCTTGAGAATCCCTGCTCGTACGAGAGCGTGTGTATGGGTGGATCATGCGAGGAGTGGCTCCCGACTTCGTGCGATGATGGAAACCCGTGCACGACCGAGGGCGAATGTGACCCGGAGGCGGGCGGCTGCGTGTATGCGGTCTCGGAGGATCTGTGCGGGTTCGATGAGGTCTGCGGTGAGCTGGAGAGCTGCATCGCAGACTGCGCGGCGGTGAACACGATTGGGCTCACCTCCGATGCCTATCTGAACAAGGGGTTCGTCGAGCAGGACGGCGGCACGTGGTTTTGTGACAAGAACCAGGGGAACGACTGCGTGGTCAATGAGTCCGCCATGCCGACCTCGAATGGCGCCTTCGTGTTCAACATCTCAGCGAAGTTCCCTCAAGACGGAACCCTGCGGCTGAAGATCCTCAACGAGATTGAGTGTGCGCTGCCCGATGGCACAGACGCGACGGCGCTCTTCCCGGTCTATCAAGTGCTCTTGACGATGGACGAGGGGGTCGCTGACGCTCGCATCGTTCGGTTGCTTGAGCTCAGCGAGTTCTGCGGCATGCAGACCCAAACCACCGTGATCGGTGAGCCGGGGGTGCCTGAGCTGCCGGGACCCGGAGCGTGGTTCTCGTACTCCGTTGGTGTCGACGCGGACGGGAGCCTCGACATCGCCCTGCCCGACGGTGGAACCTGGTTCCACACCAAGATGGACACGCCGCTGAGCATCCAGGGCCCCTACAGCTTCCAGCCCAAGATCTCTGGAGGAACCGAGATCAGCCCGCTCCTGCTCGTTCCCAACGTCGACAGCTGCTGCGCGACCGACGCGGACTGCGAGGGCGGTGATCCCTGCACCGAGCACAGCTGCATCGAAGGCGCGTGCGTGGTTCAGAGCGAGGGCTGTGATGATGGCGATCCCTGCACCAAGGACATCTGTCAGGCCCAGGGGTGCAGCTTCGTCGTGATCAACGACGAGTCGAGCGTGAGCGATCAAAAGCAGGGCATCGACGATGGATGCCAGTCGCTGGGCTGCACGCCGGTCGTCACCTCCACCTCCGAAGAGGTGACCACCTATTGCACCGCGATCTGCGACACGATCGACAAGTGTGAGGAGGAGAATCTGGTCATCATCGGTGGCGGACTCGACGTTCCAGGGGGCGATGTCTCCTGTCTGGACAACTGCCGTGATGATCTCTCCGAGAACCTCCTGAGCGCGTCCTTTTGGAGCTGTCGCTCAGGGCTCGCCGAGGAAGAGGGCCTATGTGGCCCTCCCGAGGAGGGTGAGATCGCTGAGCTCTGCGGAACAGCGGAGTGCCCACCCGAGGTCGCTCCGACCTGTGAGGGCCTGTGTGAAGAGCTTGAGGGATGTGGGTTCTCGGGGCTCGATGAGGCGCCTGATGAGTTCGCGGCCATCTGGGGACCGGGTCCGCTGTGCGCGCACTCGTGCACTGGATTCGGTCTCGCTGGGCTGGCGACGGCCGTGGTGAAGAACTGCGTCACGAAGGTCTTCGAGCAGGAGGCTTGTGATTACGAGACCGCTGGACTGTGTGGATCGATGGGCACCTGCGCCTCGATCTGCGAGGAGGCCTTTGGAGATTCAGCCGAGTCACCAGGCTGCCATGTCGGCACCCCGCTTCACGCCCAGCTGGCCAGTTTTGATGAGTGTCGAGGCACCTGCATGGATCTTCCCGTGAACAAGCGCTCGCGTTTTATGGGCTGCTTTCAAGTCAGCGGGTGTGGCCCGATGGCCTCGGAGTGTACCGATCCTGAGGCGGACTTCGGTGATGTGAGCGTGGTCTGTGAGCAGGAGTGCACCGCGGCGATCGAGGCCTGTGGACCGCTCCCCTATTTGCCCACGGTTCAGTCCTGCAAGAGCTGGTGTGAGGGCGCCGCGGTCTCCAGCCAGGGCCTCGATCAGTCCATCGATCTCGCCGGTGCGCTCCTCGCGGCCGATTGCCCGACCGGCGTGGAGCGGCTCAGGGTCTTCTTCTCTGAGCTCCTCGAGATGGTCCCGGCCTGCGAGGAGGCTTGCGCCACTTCGGCGGCCGTGGCGTGCTACGGGCCACAGGGTGAGAACGGCACGTACGATGAGTCAGGCTGCCAGCAGTCCTGCTCGAACGATTACTTCACCCAGTCGACAGGGTTCATTGAAGACGGCTCGTGTGGGGA
>CALCNF010000620.1 GCA_937897815.1 uncultured Pseudomonadota bacterium
ATCCAAATAGTCGTCGCTGTGAATCGGCGTCAAACAAAATCGGCGTCAGAGAGTCCCAAGGCGTCCAGTTCACCCCCTCAGCGAGAGGGGGTGAACGGCGCGAAAAGGAGAAGCTCTGTCTTGGAGCTACGGAACGAAACCGAGCTCTAGAGCCGCACTCCAATACGGCGCCCCAGATAAGAGCGCACGTACCCGATCTGCGAGTTGGCGACCTGCTTGATCAAGCCCAGTCGACTGGTCGAGGACTCCGGGGCGTCCAGGAGCTCCTCGTGCAGGTACAGAGACGCTGTCTTGCGACGCTGCAGCTTGCCCGAGCTCGTCTTCGGTAGGCTCCCCGGGCTCAGGACGACCACGTCACGGGCCTTGAGGCCGGTGTGCTCGACCACGCGCTTACGGACGGCGGTCGCGATCTCGGTGCGCGCGCCATTCGTGGCGCGGGTCTCGACCGCGAGGACGAGCTCCTCGCCCTTCGCGCCCGGAACGCCAAAAGCGATCACGCTGCCCGTGCGCACATCCGGGACCTCCCAGATGGCCTGCTCAATGTCCTGCGGGTAGTAGTTCTTCCCGCCGACGATGATCAGCTCCTTCTTGCGGCCGCAGATGAAGAGCTCGCCCTCGGCGATGTATCCCAGGTCACCTGTGTGAAGCCATCCATCGCGGATCGCACCCTCGGTCGCGCCGAGGTTGTCATAGTAGCCAGGCATGACGCTGGGGCCACGCAAGACCACCTCGCCCACGACGCGCTCGTCGACGATATCGCCGGCGCCGTCCATGACGGCCAGCTCGTGCCCCGGGAAGGGCTTCCCGCAGGAGACGACCGGCTGCGGAACGGAGCTCTCTGCGGCCTGGATGGCCACGTGGTCGTTGGCGAGCAGCTGCGCGTCGACGCGGTCCACATGCATGGGCTCGTCAACGGCGCAGAAGCTGACCGCGAGGGTGGCCTCAGCCATCCCGTAGACAGGCAAGAGCGCCTCCTTCCGGAACCCGGCGGGGGCCAGTCGCTCAGCGAAGAACTCAAGCGTATCCGGACGAATCGGCTCAGCGCCGCATCCGGCGATCCGCCAGCTCGAGAGATCCAGCTTCTCGATGCTCGCGTCGCGCAGCCTGCGCGCCACGAGCCCGTAAGCGAAGTTGGGCG
>CALCNF010000621.1 GCA_937897815.1 uncultured Pseudomonadota bacterium
CTCGAGCCCCACGCCCGGTCATCGGACCCGGATCTTTGGAGGCAACACCTCGTGTGTCTCGGTGGAGTCGGGAGATCAGGTCTTCATCTGCGACGCGGGCACGGGCATGCGCGACCTGGGCATGCGCCTGATTCGCGACAAGCGCCTGCCGTTCGAGGGACATCTCTTCATCTCCCACAGCCATTGGGATCACATCCAGGGGTTCCCGTTCTTCAGCCCCGTCTACATTCCGGGCAACACGCTCCACGTCTATGACCCGGCGGAACGGGAAAAGCGCGTTTATGACCTCTTGAGCGGCCAGATGCAGGGCGACTATTTCCCTGTGGACTTCTCGTCGCTCAACGCCCACATCCTCCCGGATCGTCTCGAGGAGGCGGGCCGCAGCATTGGTGGAGTGCACGTGAGCGCTATGATGCTCAACCATCCGGGCGGCAGCTACGCCTACCGGTTCGATACGGGTGAGCAAATCGTGGTCTACGCGACCGACAACGAGATCGACACCGAGCTGGACACGAGCGCCGATCCTTCGCTCCCGCGGGCGATCCCCGAGCGCTTCGTCAACTTCGCTCGAGGCGCCGATCTCCTGATCGCCGACGCCCAGTACACCGAGGAGGAGTATCCCTCCAAGAGCGGCTGGGGACACTCCCGAGTGTTCACGGCGGTCGACTTCGCCATCGAGGCCGGATGCAAACAGCTGGCGCTCTTCCATCACGACCCCATGCACTCGGACGCGGACGTCCAGCAGATCGAGGTCGCGGCGCGCGCTCGCGTCGCCAGACGAGGCAGTAACCTGGTCGTCTTCGCTGCCCGTGAGGGTCTTGAGCTGCGGTACCGCTGAGGTCCCACTCCAACCGCTGAGGTCTCGCTCCCATGGACCGCCTGCTTCTGTGCTCTCTCGTTCTCCTCTTCGCGGCCTGCGGTGGCGAGGACACATCGACCCCTGCCTCTTCGGACGTCCCGGTCCTTCCGGACGTGGCGCCTGTCGACGTCTCGTCGGACGGAGAGACGACCCTCGATCTCGCCCCGGACGCGGGCGTGGAGGACGGCGGTCCCGATGGGGTCGATAGCTCATCGGAC
This sequence comes from uncultured Pseudomonadota bacterium, assembly GCA_937897815.1. Lineage (GTDB taxonomy): Bacteria > Myxococcota_A > UBA9042 > PHBI01 > CALCNF01 > CALCNF01. Next base: position 1,078 of record CALCNF010000621.1, read on the forward strand.
GTGCCGCCGCCTGACGTTGTGGTGCCGGACATCGAGGGCTCGGACGCGGACGTAGGGGAGAGCGGAGACGCGGACGCAGGGCTCTCTGGAGACACGCTCTCCGATGTCGATGCGGCTTCCGACGTGAGCGTCGACGCCGCGACTCCCGTGGATGTCGTGGCGGACACGGCGCCCGAGGATACGAGCCCCGACGTTGCCGAGGACGCGGCTCAGGACGCGGCTCAGGACGTGGCCGTCGATGGGGTGGAGGACGCGGTCGCCGACGGGGTGGAGGACGCGGCCGCCGACGGGGTGGAGGACGCGATCGAGGACAGCCCACCGGTCGATCCCTGCCTCGGGGCCAACTGCGATGACGGTGATCCCTGCACCCAGAACAGCTGCGTCGACGGCGTGTGCGTCTTTGGGATCGTCGATGAGGACGACGGGGTCTCCTGCGGACCCAGCCACGCCTGCGAGCAGGGCCAGTGTGTTCCGTCGTGCGCGGCGCTCGTGAAGCACGGCGCCGACCTCACGGCCACGCCTGGTGAGCTGGTGTCGGACAACTGCGCCTGGTCTGAGGGGATCGGATGGATCTGCTCTGGAGCGGGTGACGCGGGGCTCCTGACGTCTCCGCAGCTCGAGGACCTGGGCGTCTTTCGCGTCGATCTTACGGCGCAGCTCTCCGCGGGGAGCGAGCTGGCGGTGACCTGGCCTCTCGAGACCGCCTCCCAGTGGCGCACCGTGCGCCTCGGCCTGTCCGAGCTCTCCATCACCACCGGTGAGGGCGCCCTGAGCGATGACACGCTCTCGGTCGGTCCCATCCCACTCTCCCTCGAGGAGGGGATCCAGACCCTCACGATCGTGCGTCTCGCCGATCGGTCGATTCGGGTGCTCGTGGGCGGCGTCACGGTGGTGAAGACCGGCGTCCTCGCGGCGGCCCCCGAGCAGGTCGATCTGACCCTGGCGCCCGCGTTCTTGACGGTCACCCTCGTGGAGCTGGAGCTCGCCTCGGTGGTCTCTGACTGCGATGATGAGAACCCCTGCACAGCCGATGGGTGTGACTGGGTCTCAGGCGTGTGCGCGGCCGAGGACCTGGACGGCGGTCCTTGCCCGGATGATGGTCTCGAATGCACGACCGAGAGCTGCCTTGGGGGCGCGTGCGACCACGTCATTGATCCTGACGCCTGTCTCATCGATGGGCTCTGCTATGCCAGCGGCGCCGCCAACCCCGAGGACCCCTGCGCCATCTGCAGCCCCGCCATGCTTCAGGAGGGCTACTCGCCTACCGATCCCCTGACGCCGACGGCCTGCGACGATGGGGATCCCTGCACGGAGGCCGATCTGTGCCAGGGATGGAGCTGCCTGGGCACCCCGAAGGACTGTGATGACGGGTCCTCTTGCACCCTCGACCTGTGCGACGATGGGCTGTGCGAACATCTCTCCGGGGAAGATGGACTGTGGTGCGGCGAGGCGTCTCTGTGCGCCGAGGGCGCTTGTGAGCTGGCTTGCCTGGGTCCTCCGGAGCTCGAGACCTCCTTCGCCGATGGGGCCGAGGATTGGTCGGAGCTCGCCGGCGCCTGGGTTGTGGAAGAGGAGTCCTATATCCAGTCGGGGGGTGGGGCCGGGGGCGTCACCCACCCGGCGCTCACGGGCCTCAAGAGCTTCGATCTCCTCGCGACCCTGAGGATCACCGAGGATGACCCGGTCTTGGGCACACAGGGCGTCGCCCGGTTCGATCTCTACGACGGTGAGCTCTCCCCGGGCGAGCTGCCCCGCTATCGGGTGCAACTGCAGACCAACCACCCCGTGTTTGGTGGAAGTCTGACCCTCTCTTTCTCGGGTCCCGGCTTCCTCGTTCAGGTCGATCAGGCGCTGATCGACCTGACGGTTGGGCAGCCGGTGAGCCTCGGCGTGAGGTGGACACCGGACGCGCGTCTCGAGGTGACGCTCGACGGCGACCTCCTGGTCGACCTGACGGACTTCGGAGGGGGGCCCGAGAGCTTGACCGCCGCCCTGGGCTTTGATCAGCACGGCGCCATCGATGACCTGGTCCTTATCTCCTCTGGGCAGTTCTGTGACGACGGTCTGTCGTGTACCGACGATCTCTGCCTTGAGGATGGGTCTTGTGAGGTCGAGCTCATCACCGACGCGTGCCTCCTCAATGGCGTGTGCTACGGGTCAGGAGACCTTTCACCTGAGAACCCATGCGCCCTGTGCGACCCGTCGATCACCGGACAGGAGTGGTCACCGAGCGGAGATCCCTCCAGCCCGGTCCCCTGCACGCCTGAAGATCCCTGTGAGGAGGGCGGCGCGTGCGCCGAGGACTCTCTGCTGTGCGTGGGCGAACCCGTGGTCTGCGACGATGAGGACCCGTGCACCGAGGACGCGTGCGTGGACGGCGCCTGCACCTTCACCCCCGTCACGTGTGACGATGAGGATCCGTGCACAACGGACGCCTGCGATGGGGGTGTCTGCGTCGCCAGCCCGGTCACCTGTGACGATGACGACCCGTGCACCGCGGACTCCTGTGTCGAGGGGATCTGCCAGTCCGATCCCATCGAGGGCTGCGGTGAAGAGGACGCCTCAGATGGCGCAGACAGCTCGGACGCCTCGGACGGCTCAAGCGAGTCGGGAGAGGACGACGCGGGCCCCTC
>CALCNF010000622.1 GCA_937897815.1 uncultured Pseudomonadota bacterium
ATGTGGTAGCGAACGCCCGGAAGATCCTTCACACGGCCGCCACGAATGAGCACCAGGGAGTGCTCCTGCAGGTTGTGCCCCTCGCCGGGGATGTAGGAGGTGACCTCCATCCCGTTGGTGAGACGAACACGCGCGATCTTACGGAGCGCGGAGTTCGGCTTCTTGGGGGTCGAGGTGTACACGCGAACGCACACGCCTCGCCGCTGCGGGCAGCTCATGAGCGCCGGCGCGGTCGTCTTCTTGCGCGGGGCCTTGCGGCCTCGGCGAATCAGCTGGTTGATGGTCGGCATCGTTGGTTTCCGTCTCGTTCTCTTGTCTGCCTCTCCGCCGAAGCGGCGAATCCTGAGGATTCTGGAGAGGCGCGGATTGTAGGGGTCGGACGCTCCAAGTCAAGGGTGAAGTCACGAGAGTGTCTCGTGACCCCCTCCCTTAGGCCCCGGTGCGCTCCCGAATGAAGTCGGCTCTCTCGGCGTCTGCGTCGAAGCGCAGACCGAGCTCCTTGTAAACCGGAACTCCTGTACCGGCAGGGATCAGGCGTCCCATAACCACGTTCTCCTTGAGGCCACGGAGGTGATCGATCTTGCCGCTGATCGCGGCCTCGGTGAGCACCTTGGTGGTCTCCTGGAAAGAAGACGCGGAGATGAAGCTGTCGGTCGAGAGACTCGCCTTGGTGATCCCGAGCATGATCGGCTCACCCTGGGCGGGCTCGCCGCCACGCGCCAGAACGCGAGCGTTCTCATCCTCGAATCGCCAGCGCTCCACCTGCTCGTTGACGAGGAACTCGGTGTCCCCCACATCGACGATACGGAGCCAGCGCAGCATCTGACGGACGATCACCTCGATGTGCTTATCGTTGATACGCACACCCTGAAGTCGGTAGACCTCCTGGATCTCGTCCACCAGGTAGTTCGAGAGCGCCTTCTCACCCTTCACGCGCAGGATGTCGTGGGGGTTCGGCGATCCGTCCATCAGCGCCTCGCCACTTCGGACGTAGTCGCCCTCGTGAACCGAGATGTGCTTGGACTTCGGGATCAGGTACTCAGCCGCGTCGCCGACCTCGGGCGTCACGATCACCTTACGCTTGCCCTTGGTGTCCTTACCGAACGAGACGACGCCGTCGATCTCGGTGATGACCGCGATCTCCTTCGGCTTACGCGCCTCGAAGAGCTCGGCCACGCGGGGAAGACCACCGGTGATGTCCTTGGTCTTGGTGGTCTCGCGAGGGATCTTTGCGAGGATGTCACCAGCCTGGACGCCGTCCTTGTCGGTCACCGTGATGTTGGCGCCGACGGGGAGGAGGTACCGAATCGCGGACTCTTTGCCTGCGATCTCTACGGTGACGGGCTTGCCCTTCGCGTCGAGAATCTCGATGTAGGGGCGAAGCTCTCCCTTGGTCTCCGTGACCACCTTACGGGAGAGACCAGTGACCTCGTCGACCTCTTCGTTGACCGTCTTGCCCTCGATCAGATCTCCGTAGCGCACCGTACCGGCGTGCTCGGTGACGATGGGCACGGCCCACGGGTCCCACTCGGCGATGGTCTGGCTCTTCTCCACGGCGTCGCCGTCTCGAACGGTCAGACGAGCGCCGTAGACGACCGCATAGCGCTCCTTCTCACGACCCTTGTCGTCGACAACGACCAGCTCTGCGTTGCGGTTCATGACCACGAGCGAGCCGTCCGTCTTCTCCACGAAGTTCAGGTTGCGGAAGGCCACCTTACCGGTATTGCGGACCTCAAGCGTGGACTGCTCAGAGCGGGCGCGTGCGGCGCCACCCACGTGGAAGGTACGCATGGTCAGCTGGGTTCCCGGCTCACCGATTGACTGGGCAGCGATGACGCCGACGGCCTCACCGATGTTCGTCATGTGGCCGCGGGCCAGGTCACGGCCGTAGCACAGGATGCAGACGCCACCGCGGCTGCGGCAGGTCAGCGGGCTACGGATGTCGACCCGGTCGATACCAGCGTTGTCGATGAGGTCCATCTTGGCCTCGTCGATCTGCTCGTTGGCACGAACGAGGACCTCACCCGAGTAGGGGTCGATCACGTCGTCGAGAGCCACACGACCGAGGATTCGATCACGCAGGGGCTCGATGACCTCGCCACCCTCGACGAGCGGCATCGCCGTCACGCCGTCGAGCGTTCCGCAGTCCTCTTCGCAGATCACGCAGTCGTTGGCCACGTCGACGAGTCGACGGGTCAGGTAACCGGAGTTGGCGGTCTTGAGCGCCGTATCCGCGAGACCCTTACGGGCGCCGTGCGTAGAGATGAAGTACTGGAGAACCGAGAGGCCCTCGCGGAAGTTCGCCGTGATCGGCGTCTCGATGATCTCGCCTGACGGCTTGGCCATCAGGCCACGCATTCCGGCCAGCTGACGGATCTGCTGAGCGGAGCCACGAGCACCCGAGTCGGCCATCATGAAGATGGAGTTGAAGGAGGGCTGCTTACGCGTCTCCTTCCCATCGGCGCTCTCCACCGACTCCTCCTGAATGCCGACCATCATCGCCTCGGCGATGCTCTCGCTGGCGGCCGCCCAGATGTCGATGACCTTGTTGTAGCGCTCGCCGTAGGTGATCAGACCCTCGCGGTACGAGGAGTCGATCTCACCGACCTCCTTGGAGGCCTTCTCAAGCATGACGGCCTTGGCGTCCGGGATGCGGAGATCCTCGATGGAGATCGAGGAGCCCGAGCGCGTCGAGTACTCGTAACCCCAGGTGCGCAGAGCGTCGGCGAGGAGCACGGTGTCCTTGGTACCGACCTGTCGGAAGCAGGTGTCGATCAGGTTGCCGACCTCCTTCTTGCCGAGGGTTCTGTTGTACGCATCGAACGTGATGGCGTTCGGGACGATCTCGGTGAGCAGGCAGCGACCGACGGTGGTCTCGTAGACCTGACCCTGGATACGGCAGCGGATCTGGGCCTGAAGCGCGACGACGCCGCCCTCATAGGCCAGACGAACCTCCTCAGGGCTCGAGAACAGCTTGCCCTCGCCCTGCGCGAACTCGCGGGGTCGGGTCATGTAGTACAGACCGAGGACGATGTCCTGCGTCGGGTTGATGACCGGCTTACCGAAGGCGGGAGAGAGGATGTTGTTCGTGCTCATCATGAGCACGCGAGCCTCCATCTGAGCCTCGATCGAGAGCGGCACGTGGACCGCCATCTGGTCACCATCGAAGTCCGCGTTGAAGGCGGTGCAGACGAGCGGGTGAATCTTGATGGCCTTGCCCTCAACCAGGACCGGCTCGAACGCCTGGATACCCAGACGGTGAAGGGTCGGGGCGCGGTTCAGGAGCACGGGATGCTCGCGGATCACCTCGTCGAGGATATCCCAGACCTCCGA
>CALCNF010000623.1 GCA_937897815.1 uncultured Pseudomonadota bacterium
AACTCCACCGAGTTCGACGAGGACACCGCCCATCCCGTGATTCATCTCATGGAGGCGCAGAAGAGCGTCGTCACGAAGGGCGCGACCATGCGCCTCGGCACCTATCCGGCGAGGCTGGAGGACGGCACCTGGATTCGTGAAGCCTACGGCGCGAAGAACATCGACGAGCGTCATCGCCATCGCTACGAGTACAACAACGACTATCGTGAGCAGCTCTCAGAGTCGGGTATGCGGTCGTCCGCGGTGAACCCAGAGCTAGACCTGGTCGAAGCGGTCGAGCTTCCAGATCACCCGTACTTCGTCGGCGTTCAGTTCCACCCGGAGTACAAGTCCAAGCCGCTCGTACCCCATCCGCTGTTCGTCCGTTTTGTCCGCGCGGCGCTTGAGGTCAAGCGCGCGCAGACGAGCGCGGACGCCGAGCCCGCCAAGAGCGCTTAATCCTTCGGTGAAGTCGGCGCTCCGCCCTCGTGAAATACGCTGAACAAACGAGCAGCGTTGTTTCTTGGCCGCGGTCGCGTGCGCGCGTACAGTCGCCCCGATGAGCAAGAACGTACGCCATAAACGAGGGACGCCCAGCGCTGAGCTTGCGGCCGTCGACGGACCCGCCACGGATCCCGTGATTCGGTTGGAGATCTACGGGATCGTTATCGTCGCGTTCGCCGTTCTTCTCCTGCTCTCCCTGTTGTCGTTTGATCCGGCGGATGTCACCGCTACGGGCGGTACGCGTTACCAGCCCGCGCAGAACGCCATCGGCCCCATCGGCGCGCACGTGGCGGACCTCTTCCTGGCGAGCATGGGCGTGGGGGCCTTCATCTTCACGGGGATCTTCGGGTTCCTCGGGCTCTCCTATGTCGTGGGCCGACACTTCTCAATTCAGCGTGGTGACGTGCTGGGCTGGCTTGGCCTGATCGTGGGTGGCTCCGTCATCCTCCACGTTGGAATGGAGCCGGGCACGCTCCTGGGTCACTCTCCTGGTGGGCTCACCGGGGAGTACGTGGGAGAGATATCCCGCGCGCTGTTCTCGACCACCGGCACCATGATCTTGGCGGTGACCGGCACGCTGATCTCGGTGATCGCCATCACGCGTCAGAGCGTCTTTGATCTCTTCATGAAGGTCCGGGGCTGGGCGGTTCGCTTTTGGGCTTGGAGCCGCGCGACTCATCTGGACCTCCAGGCCCGCTTCGAGCGCTGGGGAGAGGTTGAGATCGAGGTCGAAACGCTCGATACGGTCGATGGAGAGCCTAATACAGAGGTCGCGCGCGAGGCCCTCCCTGAAGAGGAGGACGGTCCGGTCATCGTGGTGCAGAGGGAGACCACCGCTCCTTCGCTGGTCGCTGACGAGCCTCCCGCTAGCCGAGAGCCTGTCGACACGGAGGTGGACCTCCCTCGCTTCGAGCAGGAGGCCGCCCCGCCGAGTCTCACGCAGGGCCAGAGCTCCGAGCCGAGGACCCTCGATGACGATGCGCCCACGGAAGAGATCTCGAGCGAGGACCTGAAGATCATCGAGTCTGCCGCGATGCGCCGCAGCCGGGATCTGGTGATCGGTGAGCAGATGTCGTTGCCCCAGGAGGGCGAGCCGACGGTCTATGAGCACCCGAGCCTGGAATTCCTCGACTACAAGGCGCCGGACAGTCGCGCCTACGATACGGACCAGCTCAAGGCGCAGGCGCAGATCCTTGAGAGCACGCTGGCTGATTATAAGGTTCAGGGCTCGGTGACCGAGATTCACCCGGGACCCGTGATCACCATGTTCGAGTTCAAGCCGGCTCCGGGAGTGAAGATCTCTCGGATCGCGGGCCTCGCCGATGATCTGGCCATGGCCATGAGCGCCATGCGCGTTCGAATCGTGGCGCCGATTCCCGGAAAGGACGTGGTCGGCATCGAGGTGCCTAACGCCAAGCGCGAGATGGTCTGGCTCAAGGAGATCATCGCCGACGAG
>CALCNF010000624.1 GCA_937897815.1 uncultured Pseudomonadota bacterium
TGCCAGCCTGCTGCAGACCCTGGGAACCGGGCTCGAGAACAAGGCCGAAGAGGGAGACGCCGTCGAGGGCCGAGAAGACGAGGCCGATCAGGCGATGGGGCACCTCACGACGCTGGTGAAGACCCTTCGCGAGCGACTCGACGGGACCTCGACTCGGACCCTGCGCGATCTTCTAATGGACCGACCCTCGGACGGAGACGCGTTCGCTGGACAGGGTCTGGACGCCGAGGGCTATCTGTCGACGGCCGACGGGGCCATGAAGCTGGCGCTGATCCGTCCCGTTCATACGAGCGACGAGCCTCGTATGGTGGTCCCCTTCGTGACCTACGTAGAGGAGCAGGTCGCCCGGGTAGAGGCCGAGATGGCGCCCCGGTGCGCGACACCCGAGCTCTGCCCCGAGGGTCCGCTGAAGATCTCCTACACGGGCTTTCCAGCGCTCGTCGCCGACGAGGCGCGCTCCCTGGGGCGTGACCTGGCCCTGACGACCGGGCTCGCCCTGATGGGCATCTGCCTCCTGTTCGGCCTGGCGTTTCGCTCGGTCCGCGTGCTCGTCATCGGGATCTTCCCGCTGCTGTTGAGTCTGATGGGAACCCTGGCCTTCGCCCGGGTCGCCTTCGGCTCTCTCAACCTCATTACGTCCGCGTTCATGGCGACGCTGATCGGCCTTGGAATCGACTTCAGCATTCATCTCATGAGCCGCTATCTTGAGGCGCTTGAGGAAGGTAAGGGCTCGCCCGAGGCCATCTCCGACGCCGTCATGTACAGCGGGCCGGGGCTGCTCACCGGCGGGCTCACGTCCGCCGGCGCGTTCCTCGCGCTCATGATCAACGACGTGCCCGCCTTCGCGGAGATGGGGATCCTCAGCGGAGTCGGCCTCCTCTTCAGCCTCTTTGGGACCCTGCTGGTGCTCCCAGCGGTCGTCATCGATGACCGACTGGCGTTCTTGCGGCCGAAGACCAGGCCGCGGAACCCGGAGGCCAGACCGCAACCCTGGGCAGAGTGGATCACCGCGAGGCCCGGACTGCTAACCCTGGCCGGAGTGCTCACCGCGCTGGCGCTCCTCCCCGCTGGCTTCGGCAACAGCTACAACTGGAACTATCCCGACTATATGCCCGAAGGGCTCCCGTCCGTGGAGACCTGGAATCGACTCTCCCAGGACACGGAGTTCTCCACGGAGGTCGCTGGCCTCACGGCTGAGAGCCCCGAACAAGCGGCGGCGTTCGCCGAGGCGCTCGCGGCGCTGCCCACGGTCCGACGCGTGGAGTCGATCACCCAGTTCATGCCCCTGAATCAAGAGGCCAAGCTCGCTCGGCTGCGCTCGCTCGCGGGGGCGCTCGAGCGCCCAGAGCCACCCGCAAAGGTGAGCGTCGAGGAGGGAATAGAGACCCTGCGAGACGTGGTCGAGGACCTTCACTTCGAGGCGAAGCGCGCTGAGTCAGAGCGCCTGTCGTCGCTCACCGGTCTCCTCGCCGAGGTCAAGAAGCTCGATGAGACCCTGTCGAACGCAGGCCAGGAGGACCTCTCAAGAAGGACGGCGCTCGACGCGGAGCTGCGGACGCTCCGCGGCGACGCCTTGAACGCTCTGAAGCGAGTCAGCAATGGCGAGGCCGTGACCCTCGACGAGATCGGCTCCAAGCTGCCTGTGGACCTGAATCGGCGGCTCCGGGCGGACGGTCGCTACGCGGTGTATGCCTATCCTTCGATGGTCCTGAGCGAAGAGGCGAGCGTCGTGGCGTTCCTCGATGATCTCCACAGCATCGACCCGGCTCCCGTGGGCTTCGCGGTGCAGCACTGGCACAACATGACCTCGACCATCGAGGGCTTTGAGGAGGCCTTCATTCTCGCGCTCATCGCCGTCTGCATGCTGGTCTTCGCCGACTTCCGTCGACTCACGCCGACCCTGGCGTCTCTCTCGCCGCTGGCCGTGGCCATCGCCTGGGTCTGGGGCGGCATGGCGCTGCTCGAGATCAAGTACAACCCCGGGAACATCATCGCCTTCCCGCTCGTCCTCGGGATCGGGGTCGACGCGGGCGTTCACATCGTCCACCGCTGGGAGCAGGAGGGACGGGGACGCGTCGTCGACGTGATTCGTAACACGGGATTCGCCGTGTTCATGTCCACGGCGACCACCATGATCGGCTTTGGCGCGCTCTCCTTCGCCTCCAACCGGGCCCTGGCCTCCCTCGGTGTGGTGTTGCTCCTGGGCGTAGGAGCCTGCCTGGTCACCGCGACGGTGCTGCTGCCTGCCTGGCTTCACACGCTGCGGGACAAGGCTTAGCGCGCGTAACGCTTGCTCAGCTTCTTCCACCATCCCGAGGAGGCGGGCGAGAAACCCTTGACCCCGAGGGTCTTGCAGAGCTTGGCCCCCTCCCCTTTGCAGAGCTGACCGAGGGCGCCCTTGAGGCTCTTAACCAGCTCTGGCGGCGCGGCCTTGTCTCCAGCCTGAATCGTGGCGAGGGTCAGCCCGGGGAGCGGCACGCTCTTGGTCAGGACCGTGAGCTTCACGGGGAGATTCAGCTCCGCCAGCGCGGCGACGGCCTCCTGATCCACGATGGCCGCGTCCACCTTTCCGCGGGCCAGGTTTCGTAGCGCCTTGAGGGGCTTGGAGGTCCCCTTGAGCGTGAGATCGCTCGGGCTCAAGGCTCCGTTGAGCACAAGGTTGGCGACGAACCGACCGCCTCCAGGAGCCGTCGACTGGATCGCCTTGCCCTTGAGGTCGGCCGACGAGCTCAGGGTGCCCTCACGCACCAGGACGTGCCAGACCGTCTGGTCGGGCGTCCCCAGGTGGGCGATGGGGCTCACCTTCCAGTCGGCGCGGTGCGCGAGCAGCGTATCTGCGTCCAGCACCGCGAAGACCGAGCCGTGCTCCTCTGCATGCGCATCGCAGGCGGTGCGCCGATTGAGGTAGGCCCCCTGAAAAGAGCTGGGCTCCTCGCCCATGGATCGGGCCATATGCCCCAGAAAGGTCGCGATCGTAGAAGCCGCCTGCTTCGTGGATCCCGGTCCTCGATCCTGACAGACCGAGACGACGTGAGCTTGCGCGGAGCCCGTCCACAGGACGAGCAGCAGAGCGACCGTGCATCGAATGTTCATCGCGCCTCCCCGGGACCCGAGCGTCTGAAGGCAGACGCCGCTCGACCCCCGATATTCATCTCTACTCAGTGAGCCACTTCTTGTAGGCGTCCAGGTTGCTCTCGCGCTCCAGGAAGGTGCGCACCAGGTCCGCCGCGTCCCGCGTGCCGCCTGGCTCCAGGATGGACTCCCGGTAGTGCTTGGCCACCACGGGGTCGAGGAGACCAGCGCTCTGGAAGCGAGTGAACAGGTCCTTCGAGATCGCGAGGGACCACTGGTAGGTGTAGTAGATGGCGCTGTAGCCGATCAGGTGGCCGAAGTTCGCGTAGACATAGCTCCCGTCAAAACGCGGGTACGGGCTGAAGTCTCGGAAGATCTCGTCCGTATAGTCATCGAGGACCAGCGAGGTCGGATCGCGGTGATGCAGGTAGAAGCTGTAAGCCGTGTAGAAGACCTGTCGCATGACGTTGGCGCCGAGACCAAACTCCTCAGCGTCTCGCATCTTCTTCACCATCTCCGCCGGGATAGGCTCACCGGTATCGACGTGCTTGGCGAAGCGCTGCAGAACGTCGGTGTCCCAGGCCCACTCTTCGAGGATCTGGCTCGGCGCCTCCACGAAGTCCCACTCGACGTTGATCCCGGCGAGCTTCACGTAGTCGCCCCGGGTCGCGAGCAGGTGGTGGATCAGGTGACCGAACTCATGGAAGTACGTCACGACCTGCTTGTGCTCCATGAGCGCCTTCCCATCACCCTTGGAGGGGTCGGGGAAGTTGCACACGAGGGCGGCGATGGGCATGCGGCCGTCTTCGAGACCCGTCTGGATCGGGAACATGGCGGCGTGCTGGTACTTGCCCTCTCGCGGGTGCATGTCGAGGAAGAAGCGCGCCACGTGCTGCTCGCCCGTGTAGACATCAAAGGCCTCCACAGACTCGTGCCAGACGTCGGCGTCCTTGTCCTGAACGAAGCGCAGCCCGAAGAGCTCCCCGTAGAGGTCCAGGATGCCCGTGCGCACCTGCTCATACGGGAAGTAGGGGCGCACCGTACGCGAGTCGAACCCGAAGTCCGCCTCGCGGACCTTGCCCACGTAATAGAAGCGGTCCCAGACCTGGATGGCGTCCGCCTTGGGGTCATCCTGCTGCTTACGCTTCAGCAGCAGCTTCAGATCCGCCTCCATACGAGGTCGCGCGATCGAGGCGATCTGACCGATGAACGCGTCTGTGGCCTCCGCCGACCCGATCATCTTGTCCTCAGTGACGTAGGCCGCCCACGAGGGATAGCCCAGGAGCGTCGCGTACTCGTGCCGCTTCTTCAGCAGGCTCAAGAGGACCTCTCCGTTGGCCGGGTAAGCGCGCTGCATGAACTGCTCGTAGAGGTCCTTTCGCAGCGCAGAGTCCTGGGCGTAGGTCTGGATGGGGAAGAAGTCCGGGTAATTGGTGGTCAGGGTGATCGTCCCGTCATCGTCGGGCGCGTGGGCGTCAATGAAGTCCTGGGGGAGGCCATTGAGGCGCCCGGCGTCCGTGATCTTCACGCTCCGTACGTCCGCCAGCACGTTCTTCTGGAAGCTCTGACCGAGCTCGACCATCTCCGCGTGAAGCTCCGCCAGCCGCGCGCGCGTCTCCTCGTTCTTCGACACGCCCGAGCGCCGAAAGTCCCTCATCTGGTGCTCATGCACCCGCTTCGCCAGTCCCTCCAGCTGCTCACCGTCGACCCCCCCGGCGGCCTCGTAGAGCGCCCGGTCCAGGGAGACGTCATTCAGAAACTTGGAGAGGCTCTTCTCGCACCCCTGGGCCGCCTCGCGGATCACCTTGTCGGGATGAACGCTGAACATCAGCTGGGTCCAGCCATAGGTCTCGTCGATGGCGAGGCTGAGGTTGTCAAAGCCTCGGATCACGTCCTGATCCGATGCGCTCTCGCGGACGATGGTGTCACGAACCGCTCGTCCAGCCTCCAGGGCCGCGTTGCACTGGGCCTCAACCGAGGCCGCGTCTGTCCAAATCACGTCATCTCCCTTCGCGCTCGCGGCGCTCACATCCTCGGGCGCGAGCCCTGTCTTCGTCGTCGCGCATCCCACAAGCAGGGGCAGGGAACACAGTAGAATCAGCTGCCGCATTTTGCCCTTCCCTCCCACGGTGCGTGACCGAGCGGTTGTATCGAGCGCAGGGCGGCGCCGCAAGAGCGATTCCAGTCCAAGGCTCAGACACGGGGGCCAACCAGAGAGCCGGCGACTGGTCCCCGAAGAACGCCTGAGCCATACTCACGAGCATCATGCCGAACATCACGTACAAGGGCCCTCTAGCCGACTCGTCTTTTCGCCGTATGGCCATGGGCGTCTGGGATCTTCCGGGAGATCCGACCATCTATGGCTACATGGACCTGGACATGAGGCACGCGATGGCGCGCCTCGAGGATCTGAAGAGCGAAGGTCATCGCGTCACGGTAACGCACCTGGTCGCTCGTGCGTGCGCTCTCGCGATCAGCTCGCTTGAGGACCTCAACGCGATGCCGCGTCTCGGACGTGCCTACCAGCGAGAGACGGTCGACGTCTTCATTCAGGTCGCGCTGCCCAGCGAGGACGGCCTGGGAAAGGCCGACCTCTCGGGAGTGAAGGTGCGCTCCGCGGACACGAAGGCCATCGAGGTGTTCGCCGTGGAGTTCAAAGAGCGCGCTGACCGCGTGCGCAGCGGTCAGGACGAGGAGATCAAGGCGTCCAAGAACAGCATCAACCGCACGCCCCGCTGGATGATGCGACCCATGCTGCGCGTCCTGCGCTTCCTCCAGTTCACGTTGAACCTGGACCTCCGGTGGATGGGCGTCGCCCGCGACCCCTTCGGCTCCGCCCTCGTCTCAAGCGTGGGCATGCTTGGGGTCGACGGCGCCTTCGCCCCCCTCTTCCCCATCGGGGGCCCGCCCATCGTCTTGACCGTAGGCGCCGTCAAGCAGCGACCGATCGTCGACGAGGATGGCTCCCTGATCGCCGCGCCCGTCCTTCGCCTGGGAGGCTCCTTCGACCATCGTGTCTATGACGGGTTCCACCTGGCGACCTTTGGAAACGCCCTGAGGCGATATCTGGAGCGCGACGTCGATGCTCTCTGAGGTGCTGTTCCTGACGCTCCTGGCGGCGAACCCGACGCCGACAGCGGACGCGAAGGCGGACGCGAGCGCCCCAATGGACACGGTTCAGGCGCCGACGACCCAGTCAGGTCCGGTCTGCTCAGCGGACAGCCGGCGAGCCCGACGAGCCGCGGCCGCGGAGGAGGTTCGACTCCACCGCGACGCTCTGAAGGTGACTCGGGAGACCCTGAGCCACGCCGCCAACATCCTCGCCTCGCGCACCGACAGCGTCATCGAGCGATGGCAAGCGGAGTTTCGCCGGGAGGCTCGGGTCCGCCTCGCGTCGACGCGGGACCGCAACCGGGTGATGCTGGGGCTGCCCACTCCGGCTCTATGCTCAGCGCTGGCGGCGCGCGACGGGGCCGCCTGTCAACGCTTAGAAGATCCTGCAGAGCGGGGCCCGTGCGCCGTCTGGACGGCCGTCGCCGGGAGCGAGGCTGGCGATGAGGCGTCTTGCGCCTCCCTGCCCGAGCCGGCGCGCAGCATCTGCGCTCTGGCGAAGACCGGCGATCCGAAGACGTGCGACCGCACTCCCAAGGCCCACCGCGGCTTCTGCCAGAGCGCGGCCCGGTCCCTGAACGGAGGACAGGCTGGCTGCGCGGAGCCGTTTCAACCTCAGCGCTGCACCTGGGCGCTGCTCTTGAGCGCGCTGAGGAAGGGAAAGCAGGCCTGTTCAAGCGGCGGGAGCGACGTCGCGGGTGTGGTCCGCGCGACGAGCTTTTGCGAGGCGGCCATCCAAGGCGAGGCCTCCAGCTGCCCGACCGACGGTCGACCCAAGTGGGCGACATCGGAGGGGACACGGAGCCTGCAACGAGAGGAGGCCTTTCGTGTCGAGAAGGGAGAGGCCGGTCCCGTGGGCTGGGTGGCCCTGATGACGAGCGGCCCTGCGGCCTGCGCTGTGGAGCTCACGAGTGAGGATGGCGCCCCGCCGGCGTACGGCGCGGCCATCCTCTCCACCCTGATCGACGTCCTGATCCCCGTGGGCCCTCTGGCGCCGTCGAAGAGCGCCCGAGCCCTCAGCTCCGTCTGCGCGCCCACCTTCGATTGGCGAGCCCAAGCGGCACCCTAGAGCGCGAAGCCGAGCATCCCGAGCTCGGCTTCCGAGACCGGCTGAAGCTCCTCGAGACCGAAGCGCTGGGCGTAGGCCGCGTAAACGCCTCGGGGACAGAGGTCCGCGAGCGCACAGGTGTCGTGGTGCGGACAGGCGACCGTGGGGATGGTGAACGTCGGCCCATCCGTGTCGCGCCAACGTCGATAGTCTCCATGCTCAAACAGGGTGCCCAGGAGCGCGGTCACGGGGTGAAACGGGCCGGACGTGAGCGTCGGTCTTCCCGTGTCGCGCTGGTGCCGGTAGCGGACACAGGGGAGAATCTCGGCGAGGCCCTCGGCCGGCCGCTCCGCGGACGCCAGGACATCGATGGCGTTCTCGTGGGTCGTCGCCACGGAGAAGAAGGCGTCGTCGCGCGCTCGGGTAGAAGGGAACGGCAGGAACACCTGGATCGGGGCGCTCCACCGCCTCATGAAGTCGATCAGTTCGCCCCACCCTGCGCTCGTCTGCTCCGTGAGCACGGAGAGCAACACCAGACGGTCTCGCTGACCCAGCTCAACGAGCGTCTCCAGTCCCTCAACGACGCGCTCAAAGCCGCCTGAGAGCCCCGTAACCAAATCGTGGGATGTCGCGGTGGCCCCATAGAGGGGCACGTGAAAGAAGGGGGTCATGGCCCCTGAAGCCTCAAGCAGCGCCTCCGTGAAGTCTCTCTCCGAATACCGGGTCGAGGGGGAATAGACGTGCAGGGTCTCAAACCCGAGCCGCTCCGCACGACGCACGGCGTCGAGCACCTGTGGGTGGGTGAGCGGATCCAGACCTGAGAGCCTCAGGGATCGGTAGCCGTCCTCATAGGCGGCCGCCAGACCCTGGTACATGGACTCCAAGGGATCCGAGTCGAAGCTCTGAGCGGGTGACCACTTCGCGCGCGTCGAGCAAAATGAGCATCGCTGGTGACAGTCGCTCTCCA
>CALCNF010000625.1 GCA_937897815.1 uncultured Pseudomonadota bacterium
CCATGGAGATCGGGCGTTCGGATGTCGCTCACATCTTCACGGCCTACCTGGCCGCCTACATGATCGGCCAGTACCTCACGGGCATCCTGGGGCGCCGCTACGCCATGCGGATTCTTCTCCTGTCAGGGATGGCGATCACCCTGGGCTGCAACGTGGCTTTCGGTTTCACCTCGCTCATGGGCCCCGCCGGCTACTGGCCATTCTTATGCCTGATGGTGGTCAACGGGTTCGCTCAGGCGACCGGATGGCCTGGCAACGTCGGTGTCCTGGGCAACTGGCTCAAGAAGAAGGAGCGTGGCCGCGTCATGGCCGCGTGGGCGACCTGCTACCAGCTCGGAAGCATCATCGCCAAGGCGTTCGCGGCCTTCATGCTCGGGCTCGCTGGCGCCGCCTGGTCGTTCTGGGGCGCCGCCATCGTGATGCTCGGAATCTGGGTGCTCTTCTACGTCTTCCAGCGCGACACGCCGGAGGACGCTGGCCTCTCGCCTCTGGTCGAGGAGGTCGAGGTGCCGGTGGATGAGGCGGCGCCGGTGGTCGAGGGAGGGCTCTTCGCGGGCTGGACCCGGCAGGTGGTGGTGACCATCTTCTTGATGGGCGCCTGCTACTTCAGCTTCAAGTTTCTGCGCTACGCCCTCGACAGCTGGGGGCCCCTGGCGATCGAGGAGCTCTTCAAGGTCGAGGCCTCGACGGCCGGCTACATCTCGACCGCCTTCGACTGGGTCGGCTTCCTCGGGGTCCTCGTGGCGGGCTGGCTCACGGACCGCGTCTACAAGGGGCGCCGCTATCAGACCATCTGGTGGATGACCTTTGGCATGCTCCTGGCCTTCCTCTTCATGGCCTTCTTCGGGATGAACTCCCTGGCGCTCTTCGTCGTGGCCCTGTCCCTGTGCGGATTCATGCTGATGGGACCCGACTCGCTCCTCTCGGGCGTGGGCGCCATCGACGTCGGTGGACGAAGGGGGGCCGTCCTCGCGGCGGGCATCATCAACGGCACAGGATCCATCGGCCCAATCTTCCAAGAGGAGATCATCGGCTGGACCCTGGACAATTATGGCTATCGCGTGAGCCTGTACCTGCTGGTCGCCATGGCCCTTCTGGGGCTCGCGGGGGTCGGCGTTCTAGCCGTCCGCTGCCGTCGCAACATCGCCTCGCTCTAGCCCGCCTTCTTCTCGCGCCTCGTCGGAGGACGGGCCCACGAGGTGAACCAGCTTCATGCCCAGGAGCATGGCGCCCGTGAAGACCAGCGCTGAGGGGAGGAGGCTCACGGCCGAGACGATACCAGGCCCGGGACAGAAGCCGCCCAGTCCCCAGCCGGCCCCGAAGATGGCGGAGCCGCCGATGAGCTTCCAGTCCAGATCCTGGCGTGTCGGGAGAAAGAAGAGCGGCTCCAGGACCGGGGCCTCGCGTCGACCGATCCAGAAGATCAGCGGCATATGCACCCCGATGGCGCCGGCCATGACGAAGGCGAGGCTGGGGTCCCAGGTGCCGGCCAGGTTCAGGAATCCGATGACCTTGTTCGCGTCGGTCATGCCCGAGATGCCGAGGCCGACGGCGAAGACGACACCACAGAGGAAGACCGAGAGCAGCGCCTTCATCACGCGCCTCCCTGGAGCAGGCCGAAGAGCGACGCCGTGATGAAGCCGGTGGCCATGAAGCTCAGGGTCGCG
>CALCNF010000626.1 GCA_937897815.1 uncultured Pseudomonadota bacterium
CAGGGGGCTGTTGTAGTACGGGCTATGGGGATCGTAGTAGTGGACCCACATGGAGGTGGGGCCCTTCGCGGTGAGCTCCCGCCAGGTCTTGAGCGCTTCACGCGTCACCCGAGACGCCTGATGTTTGTCCTTGGCGCCGCAGAGCTCATTGAAGGTGTCGAATCCGTCTTTGAGGTTCCACCAGGGCGTCCCGAAGACCTGCCCGCACAAGACCGCGGCGGTCTGATAGCCGGACCTCTTCAGTCGCGTGGCCAGGGTCGTCTCGGTCTTCGCCAGGCGCGGCGGAAAGCGCTCTGGGCGTTCAAGCTTCACCTGGAAGGGGGTCTTGCCGACCATGAGCGACCAGAGGCTGGGTCCGGTCCCCGAGTCCTGGGAGAACGCCTCCAAGAACAGGACGCCCCGCTCCGCATAGCTATCAAACACCGGGCTCACCGGGCGCTGGTAGCCATAAGCCCCAAGGTGGTCGGCTCGGAGGGCGTCGATGGTGATGAGGACCAGGTTGGGTTGCACGCCTCTGGGCTCGAGTGGCTTCGCAGGCGGCAGCTCCGCGACCTGCGCTCCCGGAGTCTCGGCGACGCCGTCTTGCCCATCACAGTTCTGGTCAATGCCGTCACCCGTTGGGTCCTCCGCGAAGGGCTTGATGGTCGGGTCGTTGGGACCGCAGTCGTTGCCGAAGGGCGCGCTCGCCACGCCGTCACCGTCGAAATCGGTGAGCCTCTGGAGCTGTTTGAGGACGTACTTCGAGGTCGGCGCGGTCGTCGCTACGTCGATGCGGGCGCCGTCCGACTGAAGGCCGGCGAAGGCGATCGCCAGGCCGGCCACCATGGCGATCAGGCCACGCGCCGGCGCTGAGCCAGATAGGTTCGTCCTGTGGAGCGAGGGGAGGGCGGCGATGGCGATCAGGGGAAGCAGAAAAGCGGTCCCGTCGACGGCGCGAAAGAGGCGCAGGAATGCGTTGTCGATGGAGACGAACTCGGCGAGGACCATCACGAGGATGGTCAGGGCCGCCGCCGCGACCCTCGTCCGCCGGACAAGGGTCATCAGGGTCCGGACTCGGAGCAGCTCAGCGAAGGTCTCACCGCTCGCGAGGGCCTCTAGGGTGAAGAGGGCGCCGCGCCGCGCCGCCAGTCCAGCGATGACGCCGATAGGCAGTAAGAGGAGGTGGACAACCAGGGAAGCGGCGCTGATCAGCCAGGGGCCGTTTCGCGTCGCGATCAGGTAGGCGAGCACTCCTGCGCCGAGGAGCAGCCACACGCCGGCGCCGACGAGCCAAGCCATGGCCGTCGCGAGGCGCGCCCGATCGTGCTCTGGGTCAGGCTCATCCCGCGCCTCGTTCAGCCACCCTCGCGCGCGCACGAGGCCGTCCCTGAGGACCTGGGGGCCGACCAGGAGCCCCAGGAGCCCCAAACCAGCCCAGCATGCGAAGCCCAGGAGCAGCCAGAAGCCCAGGGTAATCAGCAGTACGGCGAGCGCCGAGCCGAACCCTTCTGGAGCGCCGTTGAGTAGGGAGAGGAGCCCGTCGAGGAGGCCAGCGCCGGCGAAGCATGCCGCGACGGGGCCAGGTCGCGCGAAGAGGTTGCGCTCGTCGGTGGGGGACTCCTGCATACTCAGTTCAGCATCTGGTCATCGCCCCGCCCTCCAGGGAGGACCGTGAGCTTGGGGCCGGGCTTACGCCGGCGCTTGAGGAGCTTGAGGCGGAGCCGATCCAGCGCGAGCCGAGGCCGCCAGTTGCCGGAAATGAGCAGCCACGCAGCCAGCACGCCGCCCATGTGGGTGTGCCAAGCGATCGCGCTTCCCGAGACGAAGGCCATCGTGTCCATGATGACGGCGATCCACAGGAGCCATTTCGCCTGAAGGGGTAAGACAAAGAAGAGCAGAAGGGTCGCCTCTGGCATGACCAGAGAGAAGGCGGCGAGGACCGCCATCGTGGCGCCGCTGGCGCCCACCACCGGGAACCCGAACACGCCCGGCAGGAGCCAGGCGAGAATCAACGACAGGGTCCCCGCGATGATGGAGGCCCAGATGTAGAAGGCCAGAAAAGAGCGGCCACCCCAGCGGCGCTCAAGAGTCGGGCCCAGGAAGAACAGGCCCAGCATGTTGAAGAGCACGTGAGAGGGCGCCAGGAGGTCGTGGAGCCACGCGTAGGTGGCGAGCTGCCAGGGCCAGAAGCCGATCTCCACTCCGGCCAGCGCCCCGACCGTCGTTCGTGCGTCCTCTGGGGCGAGCATCAGGGCGCCGTAGACCTCGGCCGCACCCGGGATGCCCGCCATGTTGATCAGGATGCCAAAGAGGAGCCACAGCACCACGTTCGCGACCATGATGCGGAGCACCATCGGCGTGGGTTTCATGTCTATGCGGAGGTTCGACTGCATCGGGCGGTGGGCCTAGAAGGAGTTGCCGATCGTGAACTCAAAGACCATGGGATCGTCTTCGGGTCGGGGGTTGAGCGGCCAGCCCCACTCAAAGCGCAGAGGCCCGACCGGGGACTGCCAGCGGAAGCCGAGGCCTGTTGAGGTGTGGAGTTGAAGGAGGTCGAGACGCTCGGGATCACCCCACGCGTTACCCGCGTCGAAGAAGACCACGCCGCGGATGCCGACCTCGGGAAAGACCGGGATCTCCAATTCTACGTTCTGGATGAACTCCCGCGTTCCACCGATGGTGAAGGGCCGCAAGGAGTCATCCGGGTTCTCTGCGATGTAGAGACGCTCGCCGATGCTGTTTCGTGAGAAGCCGCGAATGGTAAAGATCCCGCCCACGAAGAAGCGCTCGAACAGGGGAATCGGAGTCGCCTCGGGTCCGGTTACGTAACCCAGCGTCGTGTTGGTCTTGAAGACGAGTCCCTTCCACAGGGGCATGTAGAATCGCGTGCGTCCTACGAAGCGCGTGAAGTCGTTCTCGGATCCGAGGACCTCGTCCGCCAGCTCGGCGCTCAGGGTCGTGTAGTTGCCGCGCGTCGGGAACAGGCGGTTGTCACGCGTGTCATAGGAGAGGGTTCCGCGTACGGAGCTGGTGACCCCGCTCTGGGAGGCGACGTCCAGCGGGATGGCCGAGTTGATCAGCTCCGCGTCCACGTTCTCCAGGGTGTAGGTCGAGTTTACGAGCCAGTCATCGGAGAGGCGGTAGCCAAAGGAGACCGTCCCGCCCGTTCGCAGGCGAGTGAAGTCGGTCAGGTTCTCCTGGTAGTTGAACATGTCGAAGGCGAAGGTCACCCGCGAGTCCATGAAGTAGGGCTCGTAGAAGCTCAGGCTGAAGAGCTGGCGCAGGTTCGACAGCGTGGCCTGGGTCGACAGCGTCTGCCCGCGGCCCAGGAAGTTCTGCTTGGAGATCTGGGCCTGAGCGATGAACGACTCAAAGCTCGAGAAACCAGCGCCGATCTGGAATTGGCCGGTGCTGCGCTCCTTGATGTCGATATCGACGTTCATTCGGTCGCTGCGCTGGGTCGGTCGAGGGGTCAGCTCGACCGACTCGAAGAAGCCCAGCATCCCCACGCGCTGCTTTGAGCGCTTGAGGCCGCTCGCGCTGTAGAGCTCGCCCTCATGAATCTTCAGCTCACGTCGCACGACCTTGTCCCGGGTTCCCCGGTTGCCGCGCACTTCGATGCGATTGAAGTAGACGAGTCCACCCTTCTGAATCGTGTAGGTCAGCGAGATGCGCTTGTTCTCAGGGTCGAGGTCGTGTCCCGAGGTCACGGTCGCGTTCGCGTATCCCTTGTCTCGGAATACGTCCCCCAGGCGCTGAACGTCCTGCTGCATCACCGCGTAGTCGAAGATGTCGCCCTTCTTGAA